>JBGVNP010000057.1:0-35551 GCA_045125655.1 Eubacteriales bacterium
TTAATGTCTCACCATCTAATTTTGTATAAACACTTCTTTTAGGAGCACTAGACACCTAGTTACCACCAACAGCATATCCCATTTGATATTTTCCATTAGATCCAGAATCCCAGAATAAAAATCTATCTGTATGGTCTCCAAATCTAATTTCAATATGAGAATTATTCGCTCTTTCTAATACATCAATCTTAAATTTAACTGAAAATTCTTTTTTAAGAGGAGTTCCTAAATAAGAAGGATGATTTATCAAATCACCATACCGACAGACCTTACTACCGTAAGCGTCAATAAAAGTTAATTTAATAGAACGGAACACTAAATAATCATTTTCCAACTCTATGCTGCATTCCTTATAATTTACATTGTAAGTAATTGTTTTATTAAAACAATTAGTTATTTCAATGGACGTTGGCTTGATAATCAAATGTCTATTTTTGATGTTCAACCAATTTAGATACAGCATAATAGTTGTAAATAGAAAAATTACTATCCAAGGAATAAACGCATACCAAAATTCCTCAAAGAGCGAAAATATGAACAAAACGCAAACAAAAACATCAACAACTAAAAGCATATATATCAAAAACTTGAGTTCTTTTATTCTTGATTTATAGTAAGTAGGATTTCTAACAATCCAATCATCAAAAATAACCTTTTCACTATTGTGTTGCATAGCATCACCTCTTTTATTTATGATACCATACTTCCATAAAAATAGCAAGAAAAATTTGTTTTTGACAAAAATCTATTGATTATTTTAATAAAATATGATATTATTAATCATCATACACGGGCTCGTAATGGTTTCGACGGGGATTTTGAGGTATGATAAGCGTGGCGGGCTGAGTAATCCCGATAACTGCTCAAATTTTAAATTAAACGACAACAATAACGTTGCAATGGCTGCCTAATTGATGCGCCGTAAGGCGCTTCAATCGGCAGTGCTGTAGCCTGCGGGCTACCCGTTCCTCCGCAGAGGACCACGACTGCGGACTGAGCGTCATCGTAGTGGTGAACTTGCATCGGTGGTCGCACCTGAACCGATCAAGCACAAAGGTGCTACGGACTGCTTGTTGCCTGTCAGTTGGCGGCGAGTAGTGGGAAATAATAAAAACTGACTGCCCACGGAGAAGGTCATATCAAGAGGTTTTCGGACAGGGGTTCGATTCCCCTCGGGTCCACCAAAAGCGCCACGTTGTGGCTAAAAGAAGAAAGAAGAAATAATAAAGAATAAATAATAAAATTTTAAGATTTTATTTGGCGCTTTTGTATTATTCTTTCTTCTTTTTTCTTTATTATTTATTCTTTAAAAGGCGGATAATATATGGAAAAGGAGAATGCTTTATTAAATAAATCACTTTCTTTTGCAGCAAGAATTGTTAAGCTACACAAGTATTTGACTAAAGAAAAACACGAAAACATAATTTCAAAGCAAATAATTAGGAGTGCTACAAGCATCGGCGCAAACGCAAATGAAGCTGTATATGGCATTAGCAAAGCGGATTTTATTGCTAAACTTCAAATTTCATTAAAGGAATGCGCAGAAACCGAATATTGGCTACGCCTACTTATATTATCCAACTATTTGACTGAATCCGAAGGTAATTCACTTTTGACCGATTGTTTGGAAATAAAAAGGATATTAATATCCACTCTCAATACTGCCAAGCAAAACAAGGATTGATATTATTATTTATAGGAGCACTTTATAAAGTGCTCCCTTGTTATTTTTTCGTAAGATAAAACGAGGGGAATCGAACGCAGTGAAAAAACAACACAGTGTGTTGCTTTTGAACGGTGACCGAAGGATTTTGCGAGGCATAACTTCACCACTTTTGCTCCTGCCCTCGCAAAATCCAAGAGCGAATTCCCCTCGAGTCCACCGCTCATTTTATCGCAAGAGAGAAAAAGCTGCAGAGCCGAGGCTCTGCAGCTTTTGATTGTGTTATACTAGAAATCAACGTCAAGGTCGTAGTAACAGCACTTAAGGAGCTTTTCCATCTCCTCAACAGAGGGTTGACGCGGGTTAGAGCCTGTGCATGCGTCTGCAACAGCATTCTTTGCGATCTCGGGAAGTCTTGCAAGGAATACGTCCTCGGGAACAAAGCCCTGCTCGCAAGGATAGCTGTCTGCACCATAGTGCTTAATGCACTGGGGAATATTAAGGTCGCTGTTCATCTGACGAAGGAATGCAATAAGATTTGCAACCTTTTCATCATCATTTGCGCCGCCAAGACCCATATAGTCAGCAATTACACCGTAACGAGTCTTCGCAACGTCATTCTTTGCATTGAATGCGATAACCTTGGGAAGATACATTGCGTTAGCTGCGCCGTGGATAATGTGTGCGCCGTAATCGTCAAATGCAGCACCTGTCTTGTGAGCCATAGAGTGAACGATACCGAGAAGAGCGTTTGAAAAAGCCATACCTGCAAGACACTGAGCGTTATGCATAGAAGCTCTCTTTGTCATATCACCGTTGTAAGATCCAACAAGATCTCTCTGGATCATTGTGATCGCAAAAATTGCAAGAGGATCTGTAAACTCACAATTAGCAGTTGAAACGTATGCTTCAACTGCGTGAGTGATAGCATCCATACCTGTATGTGCAACAAGCTTTTGGGGCATTGTTTCAGCGAGGTCGGGGTCAACGATAGCAACGTCGGGAGTGATCTCGAAGTCTGCAAGAGGATATTTGATACCCTTATCGTAGTCTGTGATTACAGAGAATGCTGTAACCTCTGTAGCCGTACCGGATGTAGAAGGAATAGCTACAAATTTAGCCTTGTGGCGAAGCTCGGGAATGCCGAATACTACGCACATCTGCTCGAATGTAATTTCAGGATATTCGTACTTGATCCACATTGCCTTTGCAGCGTCAATGGGAGAACCGCCACCCATAGCAACGATCCAGTCGGGTTCAAATTCAGCCATAAGAGCCGCACCGTTCATTACTGTTGTAACAGAGGGGTCGGGCTCAACACCTTCGATAATTTTAACTTCCATTCCTGCTTCCTTGAGATAATCTTCAGCTCTCTGAAGGAAACCGTTGCGCTTCATTGCGCCGCCGCCAACTACGATGACAGCTTTTTTACCCTTAAGATTCTTAAGGTTTTCAAGTGCTCCCTTTCCGTGAAAAAGGTCGCGAGGTAGAGTAAATCTTGCCATTTTTAATGCCTCCAAATGTTTTTTATTTTTAGTTTATAATTTAAATGTTCGAGTATTCCGCCCGACATTGTTAATTTTATCACAAACTTTGCGTTTTGTCAATAGCTATATTGAAATTACTATAAATAACCTATATTGCATCTGCACATCTATTCCCTATTGAGCTAATTAACCAAAGTTAAGATATCGACATTATCGCAAGAAAATGACGGATCGATTAGCTATCTCGTGTTTTTATTTATCAATGCCATATTCTCTATTATACAATACAAGATAATATAAAAAAGCATCGGATTTCTCCGATGCCTGTATCAAAAACGCCAATACTATTAATATGTGGCTGAAACTTGAGTTTAATTCACCGCGTGGGGCACTAAAAATAGTGTTACGGATTTACTCTCGTTGCTCACAGGGTGTGTATTGATATAAAACCATGGCGTTGATACCTATTTAATTGCGAGGTTGACAATTTTTATTCTTTTTGTTTGGGCATATTTCAGAGCCGTCATAGCACCGCCCTGCCTGTTTTCTTCAACGTAGCAAATAAGAAAGTCACAGTTATCCATCAACCATTCGTTCCGCTTTTTTATCGCTGATTTGAAATGAGTATAGTTATCCAATGGATAGATGATTTCGTCATAATACTTTTCAAAATAACATTCGTCCTTTGATTTGTAGGGTAAGATGAGGTTGAGCGAGCTGTTTTGCGTTCCGTATTTTTTCTGTGCGCGTTTGATTGCCGATGCCGTAGAAATGTCAAAATCGCCGTTGCGCCCGAGGTTGAACTCAACGAATTCATATCTGTGGAGCAAATCCAAAACAAGCTCCTCAATTTTATTTTCAACGTATATTATATCACGAATTTCTCTGTGACCGATGAAAGCAACTCGAAAAATATCCACCCAAAGCACCCAAAAACAAAAAGTGCGCCCCCGAAGGAACGCACCAAAAAATGTTTCCCTCACATTAGTTACCACACGAATGCCCACCAATAACGGTATAGGAAAAGAGAGAAAACACTTTTTAACAAAAGTATTTTCCCGTTATTATGGGCATTATATTCAATTCGTGTGGTGCAATTATTGTAGCACAATTTTGGAATTTTGTCAATATCACAATAAAAAAGCATAGAAAAAGTGCTATCCTTTCGGACAGCACTTTTATTTTTATCCAATAAATATCTCTTTGATCTGATATTTCGGTTCGCAGGTCACGTTAAGTCCGAGCTTTTTGAGGACTTCCATATCTGCGCTTGGGAGCATCACGGTTGAGTGAATATCACATCCCGCGAGCAGTGGCAAGTGCTTAAGCACGTATGCCGCAGTTGCAGAGGTATGCGCCGAGATTGAGAGTGCAATCAAAATCTCGTTTACGTTCAGCTTTTTATATGTTCTTGAAAGATACTGACATTTAAGCTCACGAACGGGCTCGATTACCTCGGGTGCAAGCAAATGTATCTCATCAGGAATGCTCGTTATCTCCTTAAGGGCATTGAGGAGCATTGCAGACACACTTTCAAGAAGCTCTGTGGATTTACCTGTGATGATACGTCCGTCTGCAAGCTCGATTGCCGCCGCAGGCACGCCCGTTTCCGCGCTCTTTTTCTTCGCCGCATCAACTACCTTTCGGTAATCTTTAGTAATGCCCGCTTGCTGCATAAGTAATTCTATCTTCTGCACGGTGCTTCTGTTTTTCTCGGTATCATCATCCCTACACGCGCAAAGAGCATCGTAATAACGGCGCACGATCTCACGCTTTGATGCATCTATAATATCATTATCGTCAACTATGCAGTTTCCAACCATATTCACTCCCATATCAGTGGGAGAAAAATACGGAGAATTATTATCGTAAATTCCCTTGAATATCGCATCGAGCACGGGGAAAATTTCAACGTCGCGGTTATAGTTTACCGCAAGCTCGCCATATTTTTCAAGGTGATAGGGGTCTATCATATTAACGTCATTAAGATCGGCTGTAGCCGCCTCATAAGCAAGGTTTACAGGATGGCGAAGCGGTTTATTCCATATTGGAAATGTCTCAAATTTAGCATATCCCGCCTTGATTCCGCGCTTATTGTCATTATAGAGCTGGGAAAGACAAACTGCCATTTTTCCACTTCCCGGACCGGGGCCCGTAACTATAACAAGCTCTCTTTCTGTTTCGATATACTCGTTCTTGCCAAAGCCGTCATCGCTGACTATCTTCTCAACGTTTGAGGGGTATCCCTTGATTGTATAGTGGTGATATATCTTTATTTCGCGCTCCCTTAATTTGCGCTCGAACTTAGCAACCGCAGGGTGCGCCGACTCGAATCTTGTAAGCACTACGCTGCCTACGAATAGGTCAACGTTGCGAAAGGCGTCTATAAGTCGAAGCACGTCAAGATCATAAGTAATTCCAAGATCACCGCGGATCTTATTTTTTTCAATATCGTCGGTATTGACAACTATCACGATCTCCGCTCTATCCTTAAGCTGAAGAAGCATTTGGAGCTTGGAGTCGGGCTTGAAGCCGGGCAAAACTCTACTCGCATGGTAGTCGTCAAAAAGCTTTCCACCAAATTCAAGATAGAGCTTTCCGCCAAATTTATCAATCCTATCCTTGATATGCTTGGACTGTAATTCAATATATTTTTGATTATCGAAGCTGATATTCATTTTCTCTTACCTGCTTTAATCGTTATGTGATTTAAACGCGCGTTCCATATCGCGTTTTGCATCGTTGCGCGCCATATCGTCGCGCTTGTCGTAAAGCTTTTTGCCTCGGCAAAGACCTATCTCGATCTTAACTCGCGAGTTTTTAAGATAAACTTGGAGTGGCACGAGTGTATATCCCTTTTGCGCCGTCAAGCCGAAAAGCTTGAGTATCTCCCTTTTATGCAAAAGGAGCTTTTTGGGGCGTAACGGATCCTTATTGAACACGTTCCCCTGCTCATAAGGACTTATATGCATACCGACGGCAAAAACCTCGCCGTCCTTGATGTCGCAGTATGATTCCTTGATATTCACCTTTCCTGCGCGTATGCTCTTGACCTCAGTTCCAAAAAGCTCAACGCCCGCCTCGTATCTTTCCTCAACGAAATAGTCGTGATATGCCTTTTTGTTCTGAGCTATTATTTTAACTGAACTCTTTTCTGCCATAATTATCCTTATACCAATTTTTCGTAAGCTACCCTTGGCTGACCGTCAAGAAGATGTATCGTTCCGCAATACTCAAAGCCGTTCTTTTCAAGCATTTTTCTCATAGGAAGATTACCCTCGTGAGTATCAACTCTTACACTACAATAGCCGTTTTCCTTTGCATGTTTCGCAAGGAATCCAACGATTTCACTTGCAACTCCCTTGCCGCGATGAGCACCGTCAATGGCTATTCTATGTAGAGCAAGATATTCTCCGTCGCCTATCCAAGCTCCGCAATATATCTTTTTATAGGTTGGCTCACCGTTCATCATAAGTGCAAAGGTAGCACAAAGATTTCCGTTATCTTCAACAACAAAGCTCCTTTCAAGTGAGACGTCCTCTTTAACGATATCTCTTGTTGGATAGCCGTATTGCCACTGGTCAATACCAAGACGTCCGATGCTCTCACGCGCATCGGCAATTATCTGCATTATTCTGTCAATATCCTTTTTTTCTGCAAGTCTAATAATCATAGCTACTCCTTTTGTATTACCAAAATTTTCGTTTATTTATTGCATTTATCGCAAACACCGCTCTTGCCAAGCTCTTTTGCCTTGTCGGTGTCCGCATTATATATCTGATCCGCACCAAGCAGCGAAGAACAGTTTATATCAGTATGCCAAAGCTCGCCCTCTTTGGTGAAGAAAACGTCACCCTCGCTTATGGGATTACCCTCAAGCGCGGCATAAAGCTTATCCTCCTCTGTAACAAAGCATCTGGAGCACTCCCTCTCCTTGCCCTCAAGTCTTGCCTCATCCACACTGCCGTGATATACGGTTTTTGAGTTTGCAAGAAACGAGCATTCATAGGTCGCGTGCCATATAGTACCCGATGCGCTCCAAAAAACGTCTCCATCCGCCGCGAGCAAAGAGTTTTCTTTATCTATTGCCTCCTGCTTGATGGATGAAAGAACGTCTTCATTTACTAAAATGCCACCCAAAATTCCATTTTCATCGTCAAGAGAGCAAGCGGATAATATCACAAGCACGGCAAATAAAACTGCCAATATTTTTGCTATTTTCATAAATTTTTCCTAACAAAACACATTAATCTATTTTAATTTTAACACATATTTTAATATATATCAATATATTTTTGTTTTTTTAATAAAAATTTTTAAGGCATTGCGATCTGCAATGCCTCAATTTTATATTTGCTTTAAGATTCTTGCCGAATTAGGAAGAACGTGAATATAATTTTCAAAGCTCTCGTATGAAAGCATATCTATCCACTTTCCTTCAACGTGGGTACGATATATATTCTCTCCACCGTTAGCAATAACAACTACGCGGGAATCGTCCTTGCATCTTTCGTATGCAATGGTTTCCTTTCCGTACTCGATGACACGGAAGGATCCCCTATCGAACGCCTTTTCAATAACTCTTAACTCACCGAGTTTTTTATAGTGCTCAAGAAGCTCAGTATTTTCACGCCCCCAGGGGAAAGGACGTCTGCAGAACGGATCGTGATAACCCTCCATTCCTGCCTCATCACCGTAAAAGACGGACGGAATACCGTAAACAGTATATTGCAATATTGCTGCCATTTTTAAGCGTTTTATTGCATTTTCTCTTTCTTGAGAAGTCATTCTCATAACCGCAAGATAGTCGTTTGGCATATCAGGTCGGTAATTATCGCCAAGAACCGTAAGTATTCTTTCGGTATCGTGTGTGCCGAGAATATTCATAAGAGAATCGCAAACACATCTCGGATATGATGTATAAAGCTCAACGAGAACGTTATATAGCATCTCTGCGCTACCGTAAGTAACAAAATCTATAATTCCGTTACGTAAAGGATAGTTCATAACGCTATCAAGCTGTCTGCCGTGAAAGTAGTTTCTTCTCTTGCCATAGGCAGTCTTTACTGCGGCATTTTCCCATACCTCACCTATAACTATACCCTGTCCATTTGAATTTTTATGCACACATTCACGAAGTCTGTATAAAAATTCATCGGGAAGCTCGTCGGCAACGTCAAGACGCCATCCTCCGATGCCCATCTTGGTATACTTTTCGATAACTCCGTTTTCACCTGTAAAATAGTTCAAGCAATTCTCGTTATTCTGATTGAGCTTGGGAAGAACATCAATTCCCCACCAAGAATCGTAATCGCAAGGATAGCATTTGAAATTAAACCAATCGCGATAAGGGGAACTTTCACAGTTACAAGCACCGTTGGAATCGTATTTTCCGTACTTATTAAAATAAAGACTATCGTCACCCGTATGATTGAAAACACCGTCAAGAATGATACTCATTCCCTTTTCCTTCGCCTTTTCAACAAGGGATCTGAATGCCTCCTCTCCGCCGAACATTTCATCGACGGTCATATAGTCGCCCGTATCGTATTTGTGATTTGAATATGCCTTGAAGATGGGACTAAGATAGATAACCCTTGTTCCAAGCTCATTAAGATAATCAAGCTTATCCTCTATTCCCTTCAAATTTCCGCCAAAAAACATATTGTTGGCAAGTCTATCGCCTTGATTTTTAGCATACTGAGGGACACCGTTATACCAATCCTCATTAATAATGACGTCATTTCTATTCCAAGGAGCAATATCGCCCTTTGCAAAACGGTCAACGAAGATATGGTACATTATTCCACTTCCAAACCATTCCTTTGCCTTAAAATAATCCTCATACAAAAGTAATGAAAATTTTGATTCGGAATGATATGCAAGTTCAAAATCATAGTTGTTTATACTGCTTGTAAAAAGTGTTCTCGTTCCGCGAAGAAACAAAAATTCATAAAAGAACAGCGCAGGAACAGGACCGCTGATATGACGGAGATCAAGCTCGATGCTATATTCCTCGCGCCCAAGTTCAAAGCTTGTGAGATTTAACGGAATATCCCAATAATCCTCACCGTCGCGGTTTATTCTCAAAACCACGCCCTGAGTTCCCATGCTCGTTGGAACACTTATTCTAAAGCGAATATCATCTTCTACAGAAAATGCCCCGCAATACGAGGCATTTTCCCAAGATGAATCAACTTTTATCTCTTTAATGATCTCGACGCCGTTCGCCGAGGCATTTTCAGTGTGTCGATTATACATTGATTATTTATTTCCTGTGATTTTCTTAAGATTCCAGAATTTTTCTACGTACTCCTCGATACTTCTATCTGCTGCAAAGTAACCGGAGCTTGCGATATTCATAAGGGACATTCTGTTCCACTTCTGCTTATCCGCATAATCCTTGATCATTCTATCGTGTGTTGTACGGTAGGACTCAAAGTCTGCAAGGCACATGAAGGGGTCTGCAACGCCCATACCTGTAAGAAGGTATCTTGAAATATGAGCAAAGGACTGACCGCCAAAGCCACGGTTGAGGCAATCAATAATCTTAATAAGTCTATTATTATTGGTATAGAATTCGTTGGAGTGGTAGCCTCTTGCCCAGATATCCTCAACCTCCTTAGCAGTAAGACCGAAGATATACATATTCTCCTTACCTGCAGCCGCAAGCATCTCGATATTCGCACCGTCGAGTGTACCGATGGTAAGAGCACCGTTCATCATAAGCTTCATACAGCCCGTACCACTTGCTTCCTTACCTGCAAGAGAAATCTGTTCACTGATTTCTGCGGAAGGAATAAGTGCTTCTGCCATACTTACGTTATAGTTTTCAAGGAATACTACCCTGATCTTGTCACGCACCACGGGGTCATTATCGATTTCACGGCTGATAAAGCAAATGAGCTTGATAATCTCCTTAGCCATCTGGTATCCTGCCGCCGCCTTAGCACCGAAAATAAATGTCTGGGGCTGTACGTCGAGGTTGGGATTTTCCTTTATGTCAATATAGAGATTGATAATGTTAAGAGCGTTAAGAAGCTGACGCTTATATTCATGCAAACGCTTGATCTGAACGTCAAATACAGAATGTGTATCAAGAGCTACGCCTGTCTTCTTATAAAGAAGGTCTGCAAAAGATTTCTTGTTTTCGTGCTTGATAGAGCGAATCTGCTCAAGAACTGCATTATCGTCCGCATACTTTGCAAAGTTTGCAAGCTGCTCGGGCTCGTGTCTGTATCCTGTGCCAATGCATTCGTCAAGAAGGCCCGAAAGCTTGGGGTTGGAATAGCAAAGCCATCTTCTGTGAGCGATACCGTTGGTTACGTTCTCAAATCTATCGGGATACATCTTATAGAAATCCTTGAAAGTGCTGTCCTTAAGTATCTCGGAGTGAAGCTTTGATACACCGTTGATGGAGTGAGAGCCGATAACGGAAAGGTTTGCCATTCTTACCTGACCGTAGCCAATAACACTGAGCTTAGAAATCTTTTCCCAGTTGCCGGGGAATACGTTCCACGCATCCTTGCAGAATCTTTCATTGATCTCTTTGATGATCTGATAGATTCTGGGAAGCTTGAGCTGGAAGATATCCTCGTTCCAAGTTTCAAGTGCTTCGGGCAATACAGTGTGGTTTGTATAAGAAACTATTCTCTTCACTGTATCCCACGCTCTATCCCATGCGAAGTGGTATTCATCAAGGAAAATTCTCATAAGCTCAGGGATACAAAGAGCGGGGTGTGTATCGTTGATGTGGATAGCAACCTTGTCTGCTATATTATCAATATTTCCATAAACTGCAATATGATCGCGAATAATACTCTGAATAGAAGCAGAAACAAGGAAATACTGCTGTGTAAGACGAAGAATCTTACCCTGAGTATGGTTATCGGAAGGATAAAGAACCTTTGTAAGAATATCTGCATTCGTGCTTTCTTCAAGGGCTCTTGCATACTCACCCTGTGAGAAAAGATTCATATTGAAGTTATGGATATCTCTTGCCTTCCAAAGACGAAGCAAGGATACTGCCTCGGAGTCTGCTCCCGAGATCATCATATCGTAAGGAACTGCTTCATATTCCTCGCAGTTCTCATAGATGACCTCCATATGGTCCTCACGCCATTCCTCGCGAACCTTACCGCCAAGGCGAACCTTGAAGATACGGTCAGTTCTGGGTGTGAGCCAAACCTCACCACCGGGAAGCCATACGTCGGGAAGCTCGATCTGAGTTCCGTCAACTATCATCTGTTTAAATAAACCGTACTCATAGCAAAGCGAAAATCCTGTTGCGGGATAGTCAAGTGATGAGAGGGAGTCAACAAAGCAAGCGGCAAGACGTCCAAGACCTCCGTTTCCAAGACCTGCGTCGGGCTCGCATTCATAAAGATCATCAAGATCAAAGCCGAGTGCTTTAAGAGATTCCTTGTAGTTTTCTGCAAGACCGAGATTGCAAAGATTTGTTTTAAGAGATCTGCCAAGCAAGAATTCCATGCACATATAGTACACTCTCTTGCCCTGCTGCTCGTTTACGCGTTTTTTGTATTCTCCTCTTTTTGCTGTGAGAATATCCTTTACTGTCATGGCAGCCGCCTTATACATCTGCTCTCTTGTCGCTTCTTTAGACGTGCAGCCGAAGTATCTGGCAAGCTTGCCTTCTAAATTTTCTGTGATTTCGTTCACTGTGGGTTGGTAATTCATGTGTCCTCCAAAAATAATTAAGTATTTGCGATTTTTGCCTTACATTCTTTCGTAAAGCATATAGTATTTTCTTGCGGAAATTCCCCAAGAAAAGTCTGTATCCATAATCTTCTTAGCGAATTGAGGATACAATTCTTTATTATGATAAAGCTCAATAGCCGCACACGTGCGCTCATAAAGCTCACCTGCATAATAGTTTGCAAAGGTAAATCCATTGCCTAAAATAGTTCCGTTAAGCAACCAATATCCCTTGATAGAGTCATAAAGACCACCTGTTTCTCTTACTACGGGAATAGCTCCGTAGCGTGACGCGATCATCTGCGAAAGACCGCAGGGCTCGCTCTTCGAGGGCATAAGGAATATATCTGCAGCCGCATAAATACGCTTAGAGAGATCTCTGTCGTACATAATGAGCGCACGAACCTTGTCATTTCTATTTCTTTCAAGCTCTGTAAAGAAATTCTCATACTGTGCCTCGCCCTTGCCGAGCACAACGAGCTGCATATCATTATTGTCTACAAGTCCGTATGCAACCTCACGAATAAGATCGAGTCCCTTATGGGAAGCAAGTCTTGAGATAATAGCAACAAGCGGAACATCCTCTCTTACGGGAAGACCGAGAGATCTTTGAAGCTCTGTTTTATTTTTTACCTTTTTATCAAGCTCGCCCGATTCAAAATTACAGAATATCTCTTTGTCGGCAGCAGGATTATAATACTTATAATCAATGCCGTTAAGGATACCTGTAAGCTTGTGGGCGTTCTTATTAAGTATTGGCGCAAGACCGTGAGCATATTCTTCGCTTCTGATCTCTTCTGAATATCTTGGGCTTACGGTTGTAACAACATTAGCCATCTCGATTGCACCCTTCATAAAGTTAACGCAACCGCCGTATTCAAGATAGTCGGAATAATCCAAACCGAGAACGTAGCCGAGTATGCTGTCTGGGAACTGTCCCTGATACTCGATATTATGAATTGTAAACACGGTCTTGATGTTTTGGTATTCTCTTCTCCAACGATATTGGAAGTTGAGATACGCTATAGAGAGTGCCGCCTGCCAATCGTGTGCGTGAAGCACGTCGGGATAGTAGCCGAGAACGCTGAGCATTTCAACAGCTGCCTTGCAGAAGAAGGCATATCTTTCCGCCTCATCATCAAAGCCGTAAAGCGCCCCTCTCTTAAAATAATATTCATTATCAACGAAATAGTATGTTACTCCGTCCTTTACAAGACTGAGGATTCCGCAGTAAAGATTTCTCCACGAAAGCTGAAGGTTGAATACTGCCTCAAGCTTCATCTGATCTCTCCACTCGGATTTTATTGCATCATAAAGGGGCATTACCACTCTTACGTCAATATCATCGGGATATTCTTTTTTTAGGGCTGTGGGCAATGAGCCGAGCACGTCACCGAGACCGCCCGTTGCCGCAAAGGGCATTACCTCAGCACCGACAAATAATATTTTTCTCATTTTAATATTTCCTTATCAAAAATTGATTTTACGGGGATAAAAACTCGGGGATAAATATTAAACCGTTGTACCCTTTCCAATGTAGAAAGGAAGTGTCTCGTGACCGGAAAGCATCTTTCCGTCCTTGATAGTAACGTCCTTATCCGTAACTACGCAGTTAAGATAAACGTCATCACCCGTATAGGTATTCTGCAAAAGGATGGAATTTTTAATAACCGTTCCCTTGCCAACCTTTACGCCTCTGAAAAGAATTGAATTCTCAACAACACCCTCAATAACGCATCCGTCAGCAACAATGGAATTTGTAACTTTTGCATCACTTGTGTATCTTGTGGGTGCGGAGTTTCTAACCTTTGTATATATAGGTCTGTTCTTAACGTGGAACACGAGCTTTCTCTTGCTTGAGTCGAGCATCTTCATATTGCAGAAGAAGTATTTCTGCATAGAATCGATATAGTTGAAATATCCATCATATTCATAAGCAAAGAAGCGGTGCTTGCTGAGATTTCTTCTGATTACATCTCTTGAGAAGCTATCGTATCCTCTTGCTTCGCTCTCATTAATGAGATCAAGGAGATATGAACGCTTAACGATCATCATATTGGTGTTGATGTGAAGCTCTCCGTTTTGTCTATCATAGAAAGCGTAGTCAACAATTTCGCCATTGCCGTTGTAATTAACTACCTTGATGTATTTATCAAGGGGGAATTTAAGCTCATTAGTATTCACGAGCTTTGTGATTACTGTAATATCGGCATCATTTGCGATATGATTATCAAGTGCATCGTTAAAGTCTATATTACAGATCATATTGCAATCGGAAATAATGATGTGATCTGCACCGCAGTTTTCAACGAAATTCTTAACGCCAACAAGTGCCTCAAGGCGTGTTGTATAGAGCTTTTCACCACCTCTTGTACCGCTTGTGATAAAGGGAGGCAAAATTCTTATACCACCCGAACGGCGCGCAAGGTCCCAGTCCTTACCCGTGCCTATATGGTCGAGAAGGGACTGATAATTATTATGTGTAATAAGACCTACTGTTGTTATATCCGAGTTCACCATATTGGAAAGCGCAAAGTCGATAAGACGGTATCTGCCTCCAAAGGGTATGCTCGCCATGGTACGGGGCTTTGTAAGCTCGGGAATGGATGCGTCGTGTATATTAGAAAATATAAGTCCAGCTGCTTTCATATCGTCACCTCATTATTCAGAATAGATCATTTGGTTATCGGGGATATCCTCACCCTCACCAACCGTATTATCTGCGCCAATAACTGTTATGCCTTCAGCATTTTCCTTGGGTCTGCCTACTCTTGCTCCCTTACCGACTGTAACGTCGGAATCGAGTATTGAATATTCAACGGTAGCGCCCTCTCCAATAGTTACGTGATGCATAAGAACTGAATCGCGAACAACTGCTCCCTTTTCAACCGTTACGCCGTAGCCAAGGATGGAATTTATAACCGTTCCATGAATCTCGCAACCCTCGGTGATAGAGGAGTTTTCAATAATTGCATCTCCACCTACATACTGAGGTGCCTCGTTTTCGTGACGTGAATATATTCTTGTACCTTCATTCAATTCAAGCATGGGCTTTTCACCAAGAAGGTCCATATTGGCTTCCCAAAGAGAAGCAATCGTTCCAACGTCTTTCCAATATCCCTCAAAGCCGTAAGCAAACATTCTTTCGCCGTTTGCAAGCATATTGGGAATGATATTTTTACCGAAGTCGTTGCTGGAATTGGGATCTGCCTCGTCTTCTGTGAGATATTTATAAAGCTTTTCTGCGGTGAAGATATAGATACCCATGGAAGCAAGGTTGCTTTCGGGATTCTTGGGCTTCTCCGAGAATTTATAGATAGAGTTATCGGGATTAACGCTCATAATACCGAAGCGGCTCGCTTCCTCCATAGGAACCTGAAGGACAGCTATAGTGCAGTCTGAATTATTTGCCTTATGGTACTGGAGCATCTTGTTATAATCCATTGTGTATATGTGGTCACCGGAAAGGATGAGCACGTACTCTGCCTGATATCTCTTGATAAATTCAAGATTCTGGTAAATAGCATTTGCAGTTCCCTTATACCAATCCGAGCCACTAAAGCCCTGGTATGGAGGAAGGATGGATACGCCTCCGTAGGTTCTGTCAAGATCCCAAGGAAGTCCGTTTCCTATGTATTCATTAAGCACGAGGGGTTGATACTGTGTGAGAACACCAACGGTATCCACACCTGAGTTGATACAGTTTGAAAGCGGAAAGTCAATGATTCTGAATTTTCCTCCAAATGAAACTGCGGGTTTTGCGGTTTTCTTGGTAAGCGCGTAAAGTCTTGAGCCCTGTCCGCCTGCTAAAAGCATAGCAACACATTCTTTTTTCTTAAACATAATATCAAGAATCTCCCTTCATAGTTTGTGGCATAACTCTATATAAATATATAGGCATAGTCATACATTGTTATTATAGTACGAAACCGTTATTTTTTCAAGTGTTTTTTTTAGATTTTTGCCTTTTTGGTAATATTACACAAAATGCGGAATTTTTTTCTTTTTTTCAAGCTAATTAGATGGATTTTTTCGGCATTTTTACATTTTTACACCTATTGACATCCCTAAAAATATTTGATATAATTATTATATATTGCTTGAAGGGGGACACTTTGATGAACAATAACTTTAAAGGTATTATAGCCAATGAAGAGCTTTGCAATCATTTTGCATCCTCGATAAAAAGCAATTCTCTTTCTCACGCCTTTATTTTGCTCGGTGCCAAAGGCACGGGAAAGCACAAGCTTGCTCGTCTTATTGCCGCCGCGCTTAATTGCGAGAGCAAGAATGAAAGCTCATCTCCCCTGCCTTGCTGCGAATGCAATTCCTGCAGAAAAATATTACAAAATAATTCTGCCGATGTTATCACGGTATCGCGCGAAGATGATAGAGCAACTCTCGGTGTTGATCCGATAAGATACATCAAAGAGGACGTTGCCTATTATCCAAACGACGGCAGCTTCAAGGTGTATATCATTGAGGATGCTCACACAATGACCCCTCAGGCGCAAAACGCCTTTCTTCTCACACTTGAGGAGCCGCCCACTTACGCGGTGTTTATCCTTCTTTGTGAGCATACGGAAAATATGCTCGAAACGGTCAAAAGCCGTGCCCCGATACTCAGAATGCGAGTACCTAAAAAGGAAGAGGCGCTTGAATATCTTATTGCTGAGCATCCGAATGCGAGAAGCTTTATAAAAAATTCTCCCGAGGAATTTGACCAGATATATATGGCATCGGGTGGCAGCATTGGAAGGATTCTTAAACTTATCAACTCAAGCGAAAAAAAGAATCTTCTTCAAAGCAGACAACTAACTGAGCAATTCATCGAGGCGGTAGCTCACCGCACGATTGCGCGGGATTTTGCACAGATCAGTTCATCACTCGTTCAGAAAAAGGATGAGAGAGAAAAGGTCATTTCCCAGCTTTTAGAGATCCAGTCGGCTCTGCGCGATATTATGGCTATCAAAAAGGCGGACAAGCCGCAGATGATCTTTTTTACCGATCCTCAGTATGCAGAGGAGCTTTCCTATTCATTTTCTGTGCAAAAGATAGCAGAAATGATACAAAGCATTGAATATGCAAGACTTGCCCTTATAAAAAATGCAAACGTTAAGCTGACGATAACAAATCTTCTCAGCGGTTTTATATAACGGAGTTAAATATGGAAAACAACAATCAAAACAAAAAGAACAATAAAAAAAGATTTAACCGCCATCACGGAAAGCGTAAGCCCAAGGCGGAAAATCCAAATACCCAAAATAACGAAGAGCTTGTTGAAGAGCTTGAGGTAAAGGAAGAAGCAATTTTTGAAGAATCCAATGAAAATTTGGAATTTTTAGAGGATATGTTCCCTGATGACATTCAGTCTGCTTCACCCAAAAAGGAGCCTGCAGAAGATGAAGAGCAGGTGGAGGTAGTCGGTGTAAGATTTAAAAAGGTCGGCAAGGTCTATTACTTTGCCCCCGACGGAGTACAGGCACAAAAGGGCGATTTTGCCATTGTTGACACTGCTCGCGGCCCTGAGTTTGGAGAGGTATTTATCTCCAACAAAACAGTGGGAATTTCAGAGATAGTTCCCCCTCTCAGATCGGTGATACGTCTTGCAACTCCCGATGATGTTCTTCACAATGAAGAAAACAACAAAAAAGAAAAAGATGCTTTTGGCATCTGCCTTGAGCAGATCGCCAAGCACGAGCTTGATATGAAGCTCGTTGATGCACAATATACCTTTGATAACAGCAAGCTCCTCTTCTATTTCACAAGCGCAGGACGTGTTGACTTCCGTGATCTTGTAAAGGATCTTGCATCCATATTCAGAACGAGAATCGAGCTTCGCCAGATCGGTATTCGCGATGAGGCAAAGCTTATAGGTGGTCTTGGCGCTTGCGGACGTCCGCTTTGCTGCGCTACCTTCCTTTCCGATTTTGTTCAGGTATCAATTAAGATGGCAAAGGAACAAGGACTCTTCCTCAACTCCTCAAAGATTTCGGGAACCTGCGGCAGACTTATGTGCTGTTTAAGATATGAGCAGGATACCTATGAATACGAGATCGCCCGTACTCCTGCAGTAGATTCAACAGTTAAAACTCCCGACGGAGTTGGCACTGTAACCGAATCGCATCCCCTTTCGGGAATGCTCAAGGTAAGAATCGACGATAAGGATGAGAGCACTATAAAAATCTATCACCGAGATAACGTGAAGCTCATCCACTCCCAGAAGAAAGTGGACAAGGAATAATTTTTTTGAATTATTTTCTAAAAGGACTTGAAAAATCATGCTTAGGTGTGTTATAATAGTTTATCAATACTAATTGGAGGTATTTATCATGGCTTATAAGATTACTGATGCTTGCATCGCATGCGGTGCTTGTGCTGACGCTTGCCCCTGCGGTGCTATCACTGAGGGTGACGGCATGTATGTAATTGATCCTGATGCATGCGCTGAGTGCGGTGCTTGCGCTGACGTTTGCCCTGTAGGAGCTCCCGTTCAGGAATAATCCGATTACATTTAAAAAGATACGGAGCAGCCTTTCTGCTCCGTGTTTTTTAGTTTTGGAGGTTGCTATGAATGACATATTACTTAACGGCGAGACATTGACCGAGGTCAACGAGAGCATCCAGCTCATACAGAAATCTAACGGACTGACCTTTGGCACGGATGCTTTTTTGCTCGCGTCCTTTGTCAAGGCACAAAAAAGTGGAATTGCCGTTGAGCTTGGAGGCGGTACCGGCATCATTTCGATCCTCTCTGCCTCAAGGGAAAAATTTAAAAAGATATATTGCGTTGAGATACAGGAAAGCTTTGCAGATATTATTGAGAGAAATGCAAGGATCAATGAGCTTGATAAAAAGATAGAGGCCGTTCACGCCGATATCAGAAGCATTAGTGCCGCAAGTATAGGTTGCGAGGTGGATGCGGTCTTTTCCAATCCTCCTTATATGAAAACTGACAGCGGAAAAAGAAACGAGTACGATGAAAAATACATCGCGCGCCACGAGGTATGCGGCGACATAAGTGATTTTTGTGCCTGTGCCAAGCGCCTTCTAAAGCACAGTGGTTACTTTTACTGCGTCTTTCGTCCTGATAGACTTACGGATCTTATCTGTGCCATGCGTGAAAACAACTTGGAGCCCAAAAGGATGTGCTTTGTTCACGCAAACACATTTAGCGCTCCGTCAATGGTGCTCGTGCAAGCAAAAAAGGGCGCGGCATCGGGAATTAACGTTGAAGAGCCACTATTTCTTAATCTTGACGATGATCCCAAGAAGCTCACAAAAAGAGCACAAAAAATATACGAGGAATGTAATTTTTAATGAAGGAACTTAAAAGAATTTTAAGCTATACAAGGCGCGCAGTCGATGACTATGCGATGATAGAAGAGGGCGACAAAATTGCTGTTGGTGTTTCTGCCGGCAAGGACTCTCTTGCCCTTCTCTACGCGCTTGCAGAGATGAGAAGATTTTATCCAAAGAAATATGAGCTTATTGCTATAACCGTCGATATGGGATTCCCGAATACAAGCTTTGACGGAATAAAAGCTCTGTGTGAAAAATTGGATGTTGAATACCATATTGCACCTACCCAAATATATCAGATAATTTTTGAAGAAAGAAAAGAAAAAAGCCCCTGCTCTCTTTGTGCAAAGATGCGCCGCGGCGTGCTCTACAACACCGCCAAGGAGCTTGGATGCAACAAGGTAGCTCTCGGTCATCATTTCGACGATGCCATTGAAACCTTTATGCTCAATCTTTTCTTCGAGGGGAGGATCGGATGCTTTTCTCCCGTTACATATCTTTCAAGGATTGATCTAACTATGATCCGTCCCCTTCTCTATGCGAGCGAAAAAAGTGTCCGTCAGTTTGCGGATAAGGCAGAATTGCCCGTTGTAAAATCCACTTGTCCTGCGGACGGAAATACCGAGCGCGAGGAGATGAAAACCCTTCTTCGTGAGCTTGATATAAAGCACAAGGGACTCCGTTACCGAATATTCGGCGCTATGCAACGCGGAGAGATAGACGGCTTTAAGATTGCAAGCTCAATGGACGGCATAAAAGAATATGATGAGGAAAACGAAAATGAATAATTTTTCATATTCCCGCGAGGACATTAAAAAATTACTCCCCAAAAGAGAGCAAAAATCACACAAGGGTACTTACGGACGAGTTCTTATAATTGGCGGTGCGCCCTGTATGGCAGGTGCTCCGAGCTTTTCTGCTCGCGCGGCTTATCGCGTGGGATGTGGGCTTGTAGAGATCTTCACACACAAGAAAAACATAGTCATTTTGCAAACTCTCGTGCCCGAGGCGGTTCTTTCCGTATGGAATGAAGATATAGATTTTTTGGCACTTGCTGGATCCATAAAAAAAGCCGATGCAATAGCCATCGGAATGGGACTTTCAACAAGTGAAAAAGCACTTGAAATATTAAAATTCACACTTGAAAAAGCGGATTGCCCTTTGGTAATTGATGCCGATGCACTCAATTTGATAGCAAAAAACAAGGAGCTTTTTAAGCTCGCAAAATCCCCTCTTATTATCACTCCTCATCCAATGGAAATGTCAAGAATCACCAATATTGAGGTAGGTGAAATTATAAAAAATATACCTTATTTTGCTCAAAATTTTGCCGACCAAAACGGGCTTATTTGCGTTCTCAAGGATCACAATACCGCGGTTGCAATTCCTAACGGAGATAAAATATATATCAATCAAAGTGGCAATAGCGGAATGGCAACGGGCGGTAGCGGTGACGTACTTGACGGTATCATCGCAGGACTTTTGGCGCAAGGAACAGAGCCATATACTGCGGCGACGCTCGGTGTTTATCTTCACGGTCTTGCAGGCGAGCTTGCAAGCGAGATGCTCTCTGAATATTCGGTAATGGCAAGTGATATAGTCGAAGCATTACCCGATATTTTGATCAATATATAAAACATAAAAAATAGCAACCGACTTTTGCGGTTGCTATTTTTTATTACATACAAGTAACTTCAATTTTATCGTCTTTAACGCCGATATATACCTTTGAAATGGTGCGGTTATAGTCTGCTATCACCTTTTCAGCGATGGCATCCTCAATATGAGTCTGGATAAATCTTCTCATATTTCTTGCGCCAAATTTTGCAGAATAGGATTTTTCGCCAACGTATCTCAGCGCCTCATCCGAATAGGTAAGGTCCATTCCCTTTTCCGCAAGTGCGGTCTTAAGCTCATCGAGCATAATTGCCGCAATTCTTTCAAAATTCTCTTTAGTAAGAGAATTAAAGGTTATTATCTCGTCAACACGGTTGATAAACTCGGGACGGAGGAAGCCCTCAAGCGCTTTCATCGTACGCGCTTCCTCTACAGAAAGATTGTCCGCAGTTGCAAAGCCCGCTCTTCCCGAAGAATTTGTCGAGCCCGCATTAGTCGTCATAACGAGAATAGTGTTCTCGAAATTGATCGTTCTTCCCTGCGCATCTGTAACTCTGCCGTCATCAAGTATCTGCAAAAGCACGTTGAGAACGTCGGGATGTGCCTTTTCGATCTCATCAAAAAGGACTACCGAATAAGGTCTTCTTCTAATTTTTTCAGTAAGCTGGCCTGCCTCGTCGTATCCGACGTATCCTGGAGGTGCTCCAATTATCTTGGAAACGGAATGCTTCTCCATAAACTCACTCATATCAAGGCGAATAAGCGTTTCGGGAGAATGGAAAAGATCGTTAGCAAGCTGCTTTACAAGCTCCGTCTTACCCACACCCGTAGGACCTGCAAAAATGAACGAAACGGGCTTTCTCTTATAAGAAATACCTGCTCTGTTTCTCTTTATAGCACGGCAAATTGAATTAACCGCCTTATCCTGTCCTATTATGTGTGATTTCAATCTTTCTTCAAGCTTATCTATCTGCTCATATTCGTTTGCACTGACGGTAAGTGCAGGCACTCCCGTCCAAGCTTCAACAACATCCGCAAGCTCATCCGTAGTGAGAACTATACTTTCACATTCGCCCTCAAGCGCTTTAAGCTCATCTGCAAGCTTTATCTCGCGTGATTTGAGTTTAGCGATCTTTTCATAAGCATCTGCATTTTCAGGAGAATCGGGAGGAGTCGCTTCAAGCGCCTCTCTTTCCTTTTTAATGTCAAGAAGGTTCTCTCTTATCTCTATGCTTCTGTTAAGTGATGCTGAATTGAGCGAAAGATTTGCCGCTGCCTCATCAAGAAGGTCGATTGCCTTATCGGGCAAATATCTGTCAGTAATATATCGCTCGGAGAGAACGACTGCACCTCTAAGGATCTCATCGGGTATTTTAATCTGATGGAATGCCTCATAATAGTGCTTTATTCCTTTGAGCATATCAAGAGTTTCATCGATAGATGGCTCCTCAACCTTTACGGGTTGGAAGCGGCGCTCAAGAGCGGAATCCTTTTCGATATACTTGCGATACTCGTTAAGTGTGGTAGCACCGATAACCTGTATCTCGCCGCGCGAAAGGGCGGGCTTTAACATATTTGCGGTGCTTACGCTACCCTCACTATTTCCTGCACCGACAATGTTATGAACCTCGTCGATAACAAGAATGATATTTCCTGCATCCTTTACCTCTTTTATGAGTCCTAAAAGGCGGCTCTCGTACTGACCGCGGAACTGTGTTCCCGCAACCAATGCAGTGAGATCGAGGAGGTGAAGCTCCTTATTTTTTAGCTTATAAGGAACTTCTCCTCTTACGATTTTTTGTGCAAGTGCCTCTGCGATGGCAGTTTTGCCGACACCGGGCTCACCTATAAGGCAAGGATTGTTTTTTTGCCTTCTTGAGAGTATTTGAATTACTCTTGCAAGCTCCTTTTCTCTGCCGACTATGGCATCAAGCTTGCCCTCACGTGCTTCGCGCGTAAGGTCCTTGCAATAGGCATCTAAAAATTTTCTTTTTTTATTTTCCTTTTGCTTTTCTTCATTACCCGATCTTGCTCCGTCAACGTTGGGAGAGTTTTCAGGCTTTGAACCAAACAGCTTCTGAAGGTCGATAGCAGGCGCACGCGCCTCCTCGTCATCGGGATAAGCGTCATCAGTAACGGAAGGAAGGTTCATACCGTCCTCCATCATTTTCGCCATATCATCCTCCATACCCGCAAGCTCATCAGAAGAAATGCCAAGCTTGTTCATCATATCTCCAAGCATATTATCAAGAGGAAGTCCAAGCTCCTTTGCACACGTGATGCAAACACCCTCGTTCTTTTTCTCTCCGTTCTCAAGCTTGGTGATGAATACCACTGCCATTCTCTTATGGCATCTTGAACACATTACCATATTTTTGCGATATTATAAGGGCAAACCAGACATCAATTCTGCCAAAAGGGGTTCCAAAACGAGTGTGAAAACGCTGATTTCGGACAAGAATCCTGCAACTACTGTGCCGTCCATAATTCCGGGCTGTACAAGAGGTGCAACAAATGTTATAAGACTTACCCAGAAATAGCTTACGATAAGACCCCAAACAAAGCCGAGAACATGGTCGATCTTGTTGAGAACTGTAATACCCTTGAGCTTCTTGCTAAGGAAGCTAATAATGATTGTCAAGATAATGAAGAAGATCAATGCCAATGCTAAGTAAGCGATTACGTGTGAAACCATCAATGTAGCAAACGCTTCAAGTCTGCCACCGATCATAGTTGCAAAACCGCCAACTGTGCCCTTGTATGACATAATTGCGCCATCGGGGTCGATCATACCAATGACTGTTTCAACATCCATCGGAAGCTCCACTCCTTCGGGCAACAATTCATCAATTCCGCCTCCGTCTTTGATAGCAGTGGGTATGTCGATTTCTATATTGAATTGCTCAGGATCTATTCCTTGAACAACGACCTCTGTGATCTTTCCGTCGAACATACCGTCAACAAATGTGTCAGAAACAAATCCGGCAAGCATAGGCGTCAAAAGAGCTGCCAATACGATAACCGCAATTGTTCTAACTGCCTTAAGCAATGTTTTAAAGAAGCCTCTCTTTGTGTTGATCAAGAGAGTAAGTACGATTATAGCCACTAAAGCTATATCAAGAATTGTGTTCCATTCCATAGATGGACCTCCTTAAATTTTTTAAATTTTTATTTGAAATATAAAAATTTAGCGTAGGAATTATTGCAAACGATCAAGGTATCCCTCTCGCTTGCTATCATTTTGAAATCCGTTGCCACAAGATCAATTCTCTGACTTGTACCAATGGAAATATTAGTTCTCGCAAAGCCGCCTATCGTCTGTGTGAAAAGATAACCGTCCTTTATTGCGACTCCGAGAACGCGGTCGTCAAACTCAATAGCTCTTTCTATCCTGCCCCTTTTATTGAATATCAGCACCTCTGTTTTGCTTTGGTTATCGGCGATATGGGATGCTACTATATTATCATCTCCAAAAGAGTAGGTATATATTTCTTCATCCGATAAATATTCTCCAAGAAGATTAAGGGATGAACTAAACACGTTAACACCGTTTGCTCCTATCGAAGCAACGTTTCCGTTATCAAAAATCTTTATTTCGTAGGGTATTCCTGAAAAACTGAGCTCGGAACTTAAATAATCACCGCTTCCAAGCTGATATAAACGAAGCTCGGTACTTATTTCCAAGCCCTCGGATCTGACGATCGCAACCGCAAGCTGACGTCCGCTTTCGGAGAGTGCAATCGCCGCAACACGTCCTTGCGAAAAATTATAATCGTATTTTGCACCGTTTGGCTTATAAACGCGAACAATCGAATCATAGTCATCGGAGCGAGTGATTATGGCAAAGCTGCCGTCGTTTGAAATGCAAGCATCGTATATCGGATAGTTAAGCACCTCATCACTCACCTTGGAAAATGAATTGTAAAGTGAGAATTGCTTTCCTCCCACGTCGTAAAGAAGAACATACTGATTACTTGCTCTGAGGTTGGGGTTTCCATAGCTATGATTTGATGAAAACAACTCGCGTCCTCCCGCAGAAAATATCGAAAGACGCTCTCTACTGGCAACTGCAATTCCGGAGCGATACTCAATAAAGCTTTGCGAATTGCCCACATTATAGGTTATGGTATCGTGGACTGTGCTGACATAATCCCCCGCAAGCTTTATATCCTTTGCAAGATAATAGAGCTTATTGTAAGAAAGATTACCCGACAGTATCAAGGCAATGCAAACGAGCACTGCCACAACGGCAAGGACACGCGCAATATAGGCGTATCTGTACCCGACCTTTGCAAGATATATATCGGTTTTTCCGTCATAACCCTTTTTTACGGAATTGGGGTCGTATCTGAACTTTTCAATGATCTTGTTCAAATCAAGCTGCATATCCCCATTTCCTTTCTTTAGTATTCCACTTTATTGAGATACAATCCGCAAGCAGGTGCGGTCATACCTGCATTTTTACGGTTCTTGCTTTCCGTAATTTTTTCAATATCACAGGGCTCAATCTTGCCCTGTGCAACGAGTAAAAGAGTACCCGTCATTATTCTGACCATATTGTACAAAAATCCGTCCGCAGCCACTTTAAAGACGATAAATCCATCCTCTTTATATACGCTTGCATACTTGATTTCCCTATTTGTATCAACTATTTTAGATCCTTGAGCCATATATGATGCAAAATCGTGCTTACCGCAAAAATACTGTGCGGCAGCATTCATTTTTTCGATTATTTCATTGGAATACTGTTGCGGAACATGGTATGCTCTGTCCGCAAAAAAAGGATTTTTAACGGGCGAGTTCCAAATTTTATACACGTATTCCTTATATTTTACATCATATCTCGGATGAAAACCGTCCTCAACGAGCTTTGCCTCAAGAACGGCTATATCATCGGGCAACACTGAGTTAAATGCAAGGGGAACGTTTGCCATTGGGATAGTACAATCGATTGAATTTTCGCCTTTCTTTGATATACACACAAAGAATGCATTGGCGTGGACCCCGCTATCGGTGCGAGAGCATCCGACAACGTCGCAATCAAATCCAAATATCCTTTTAGATGCTTCGTTAATCTCGCGTTGAACTGTTGGCTTGTCCGGTTGAACCTGATATCCGTTATAATTCGTTCCGAGAAAGCTTATTTTAAGAAGTAATTTCATATTTTTTAAAAAGGAAGGTACGGTGTAGCAAATATTCTTATGCAAACCACAGCTGCACCAAAAGCTATAACAATGACAAGTGCAAATATATCACTTGCGCGGCATTTGAGAATCTTCATTCTTGTTCTTCCCTCGCCCCCCTTATAGCAACGGCACTCCATTGCAGTTGCAAGGTCAAGCGCGTGACGAATTGAGGATGAGAAAAGAGGAATAAGTATTGGAATGAGCGCCTTGGCTCTGTCAATAAGACTTCCGTTTGTGAAATCAGCGCCCCTCGCCTTTTGTGCGCTCATTATCTTCTCTGCCTCCTCCATAAGAGTGGGAATAAAGCGGAGTGCAATAGTCATAATCATTGCAAAATCGTGAACAGGCAATCCTATTTTTTTAAGGGGAGAGAGCAATCTTTCGATACCGTCGGTAAGAGCTATCGGGGTGGTGGTATAGGTGAGCAGAACACTGCTTCCCACAACAAGCACCAACAATCTCACGATAAGATACGCCGCATTTACAATACCTTCTGCATAAATCTGAACAAATCCAAGATCGAGCAAAGGTGCTCCCTCTCCAACAGTCCAAAAGACATTGATAAATGCAGTGAAAGCGATAATAAACGCTATCATTTTGACCGATCTCAAAACTATCTTTATCGGTATATTCGAAAGAATTATAATAGCCAGAGCCGAGATAAGCAAAAGCGGGATCGAAACAACGTTATCGCATAAAAACACAATAACAATGTACAAGATCGCAAGCACTATTTTGATTCTCGGATCAAGTCTATGTATTGGTGAATCGACAGAATAATACTGTCCGAGTGAAATATTCTTCATTTTTTACCTTTCAAAAAGCTTTGCTATCTCAACAAGAGCAGCATCTTCAGTATAAATTCCGTTATTAACCTTTATGCCACGCGCGTTAAGCTCGTGCATAAGGAGAGTTATCTGGGGAACGGCAAGTCCTATTCTTTCAAGCATCTCGGACTCAACAAAAACCTCGTCACGAGTTCCCTGCAACACGACCTCTCCGTGTGAAAGAACGATAATATCGTCGCAAAGGCGCGCCATATCCTCCATACTGTGACTGACGATGATAACGGTCGCACCCGTTTTCTCGCGATATTTGAACACACCGTCAAGAATGGCATCGCGTCCCTGCGGATCAAGTCCTGCCGCGGGCTCATCAAGAACGAGCACCTCAGGGCGCATAGCTATAACGCCCGCAATCGCAACTCTTCTCTTTTGTCCGCCGGAAAGATCGAAGGGATTTTTGCTAAGCACGTCGGGAGAAAGTCCAACAAAATCTATCGCTTCTCTTATTCTTTTGGATATTTCTTCTTCGTTAAGTCCCATATTTTTAGGGCCGAACGCGATATCCTTTTCCACAGTTTCTTCAAAAAGCTGATATTCGGGATACTGCATTACAAGTCCAACGCGAAAACGAACCTTGCCGATCTCCTTCGGCTTTTCCCAAATGTCAACTCCGTCGAGATATACCTTGCCCGTTGTAGGAGTTGCAAGACCGTTGAGAAGCTGAAGCATCGTAGACTTTCCGCTTCCCGTGTGTCCTATAAGTCCCGTTATCGAGCCCTCTTTTATCTCTATATTCACATTTTTCAACGCTTCCTTACAGTAGGCAGTTCCTGCACCGTAAAGGAAAGAAACGTTTTCAAGCTTTATCTTTGCCATTATTTTCTATTATTAAGTGCCCTCTCTATTGCCTCCGCACACATAGCAGGGGTGTGGCACTCTCCTTTTATATTTATTCCCTTTGATTTAAGTGAGTGAATAAGTCCCACACACTGAGGAACGTCCAATCCGCAGTCTTCGAGCTTTTTCTGATGCTCAAATATCTCCGACGGTGTTCCGTCCATAAGGATCTCTCCGTCATCAAGAACAACTATTCTGTTTGCTCTTGCCGCCTCATCCATATAATGAGTTATCATAATTATCGTGATGCCGTGCTCGCGGTTGAGCTTTTCTATAGTATTCATAATATCGCGTCTGCCCAATGGGTCGAGCATAGCTGTTGATTCGTCAAAAATGATGCAATCGGGCTTCATCGCAAGAACACCAGCGATAGCAATTCTCTGCTTTTGTCCACCCGAAAGTCTTGCGGGCTCGCCCTTGGCGTGATCGCTCATACCAACGACTGCAAGCGCCTCGTCAACTCTTCTGCAGATTTCGGATGACTCAACACCAAGATTTTCGGGACCGAATGCAACGTCATCCTCAACTATGGTAGCAACAAGCTGATTATCGGGATTCTGGAATACCATTCCCACCTTTTTACGAAGCTCAAAAACGTCATCCTCGGTCATATTGGGGTCGGTAATATCCTTACCCTCTATATATATCTTGCCCGAATCGGGCTCAAGTATCATATTAAGCAGCTTAGCGAGGGTACTTTTTCCCGATCCGTTGTGACCGAGAACTGCAAGATACTCGCCTTTTTTGATCTCAAGCGAGAGATTCTTAAGAACCGATGTCCTGCCACCGTCATCCTCTTCATAGCTGATGCACAAATTCTCTATTTTGATGTAAGAATCAGAATTCACTATGTGTTTTCCCTTTCTTCACTTTGTTATTTTTCTTCTTGCCAACGCGCGCTTGCTCCGCAGGGCATAAATCCGCCACTGTATTTAACGGGGAGCGCAAGCTCGCTCGCTTCACATCTGCCGCCGTATGTTTTGGAAATGCGAAGGTCAACTATATAGCTCATAGTAAGGGGAGAAAGCCCCGTAGTGTAGGAGTTGACAAGGAAAAAGAGCGGCTTATCCGAAAGCACCTTTGCAGTAAGTGCAACAAGGTCGTCAATGCTATCCTCTATTTTCCATATTTCCCCCGAAGGTCCTCTGCCGTAAGAAGGAGGATCCATGATGATCGCATCGTATTTATTTCCACGTCTTATTTCGCGTTCAACGAATTTTTTGCAATCGTCAACTATATAACGTATGGGCGCGTTTTCAAGTCCCGAAAGCTTTGCATTTTCCTTTGCCTGTGCAACCATTCCCTTTGCCGCATCAACGTGACAAACGGATGCGCCAGCCTTTGCAGCCGCAACGGTAGCACCGCCCGTATATGCAAAGAGATTGAGCACCTTTATCGGTCTGCCCGCATTCTTAATGAGCTCTGAGAACCAATCCCAGTTAGCCGCCTGCTCGGGGAAAAGTCCCGTATGCTTAAAGCCCATAGGACGAAGCACGAATCCCATCTCACCGTAATTTATATTCCACTCCTCGGGAAGATTTTTCTTAACCCATTTACCGCCGCCCGTGTTCGATCTGCGGTAAATACCGTCAGCTCTTTTCCATTCGGGAGCATTTCTGTCACTGTGCCATATTATCTGGGGATCTGGACGGATAAGTATATATTTACCCCATCTTTCAAGACGCTCTCCGTCGGAAGCATCAAGAAGCTGATAATCCTTCCAATTGTTTGCACTCCACATATATCAATAAACCTTTCCGTAAGTCTGCTTTTTGTTGTAATACTTTGAAATCCTTGAGCTACCTGCGTGCGCGTGGCAAATTGCTATTGCAAGCGCGTCTGCGGCGTCGTCGGGACGTATCTTTTCCTTGATATTAAGGAACATCTGCACCATCGTTATAACTTGAGATTTCTCGGCTCTACCGTAGCCGACGATGCTTTGTTTTACCTGAAGAGGAGTATATTCAAATATCTCAACTCCAAGAAGTTCGGCGCAAAGAAGAATTACGCCTCTTGCCTCCGCAACGGCAATACCCGTTTTTTGGTTTGTGTTCCAGAAAAGCTCTTCAACTGCCATAGCATCCGGATGATATTTTTCGATAATATCCTTAAGCTCGCGATATATCGTAGCGAGTCGCTTTTCAGTATCAGTATGTGCAGGAGTAGTGATAACACCGTAGTCGAGCGTCTTGAATTTTGAGCCGCTGTATTCAATTACACCAAAACCGACGATAGCAACACCTGGGTCAATTCCAAGAATTATCATTTCTTCCTCCATTTACACTTTATCAATTTAACATTATAGCACAGCTTTTCAAAAATGTCAAATATTTTTTATATATATTATTATATAATCATTCTTGCAAAAAATAGTTTAAAAAATATGCGATTTTCCATTTACTTGTAAAGAGTTTTGTGATATAATGACTATGTATATCGATTTATTCCGATTGGAGTGTACTATGAAGATATTAAAGCTATTTGTTGGCGACGTGGTTGAGATGAAAAAGAATCATCCCTGCGGCTCAAATCAATTTAAGATCTTGCGAGTGGGCAGCGACGTGCGCGTCGTATGTCTTAATTGCTCACGCGATATGACGCTTGATAGAATAAAGCTTGAAAAGTCTATCAAAAGGTTTATTGTTTCAAGTAATCCAGAAAACGAATAATGCGGAGATAATATGAAAATAAAGGACAAGCTTATTTCAATAAAAAATGACGAGCGTCTCATCTCTGCGCGCAAGGAATACGGCTATCTCGGATATTCCTTCCTTTTGCCCGCACTCATCATGCTCGCTATATATTTTACGCTCGGACACAAGCCCATCGGCAACTTCTCCGTGCTCACTCTCGATCTCAATGCACAGTACGTTTACTTCTATGAGGCACTGCGCGATTTCGTGTGGGGGGATAGCTCACTTCTCTACTCCTTCTCGCGTTCTCTCGGTGGTGAATTTATGGGAATATACGCTTACTATATCGCAAGTCCTCTTTCGTATATAGTTGCGCTTTTCCCAAAATCAATGATGCTCTTTGCATTGCTCCTTATAATCGTTATAAAGATCGGTCTTTGCGGACTTTTCTTTGGCTTTTATCTGCACAAGCAATCGCCAAATATAGATAAAAGCAAAATTTTGCTCTTCTCAACTATGTACGCCCTTAGCGCGTACGCTATAACGTATCAAAACAACATAATGTGGCTTGACGGGCTATTTCTTCTCCCCTTGCTCACATATTCCGTTGAAAGACTTGTAAAAGAAGGAAGATTCAAGCTCTATACCGTGATACTTGCTCTCATGATGGCAAGTCATTACTATATCGGCTATATGCTTTGCTGGTACACGCTTTTCTGCTTTTTCTTCACCTATTTCAAAGAAGATTCAAGCTCTGTAAACCCTAAAGGAGAAAAGCTTCACTTTATAAAATCCTTTGCCCGTATAGGCGTTTCAACTCTTATTGGCATCGGAATGTCCGCGTTTATTATCGGCTCGGCTTATTACTCGCTCCAATTTGGAAAGAGCGAATTTTCAGAGCCAAATTGGGACTTTTTTGCGAGATTCGACCTCTTCGATCTCTTCCCAAGACTTTTGCCCGGAGCATACGATACCGTAATGCACGAGGGACTCCCCCTTCTCTACTGCGGAGTGCTCACGCTTCTGCTTTTGCCGATATACGTGATGGCAAAGCGCGTGAAGAACCGCGAAAAGGTATTTTACATTGGATTTACGCTTTTGTACGTTCTCATAATGGTGATAAATCCTACCGACCTTGTAATGCACGGCTTCCAAGAGCCAAACTGCCTAAACTACAGATACAGCTTTATCGTTATCTTCCTTATGCTCGTGATGGCATATAAGGCGTTTTGCGAGATTGAGGAGCACTCTCCAAAGAAGATCTTTGCAACGGGTGCAATTATTCTTGCTCTTTTGCTTGTAGCACAAAAGATGAATTTCCCGAACTTCATTCTTGAGGATACCGAAAGCCACAAATACGGCTTTGAAGCCGGAAAGCTCCCGTTTGTATGGGTAATTTTGTTCACCATCGTTGCAGTTTTTGCGATTGGTGCTCTCACCTGCCATCTTATAAAGGCACAGGATAAAAAATCAGCCGCAGGATTTCTCATTCTTGCAGTCTGCGTTGAGCTTTTCTTTAACGGTCTTGTAACCTTTGCATCCATGAATTTTGATATAGGTTGGGGTACATACTCCTCCTATGCAGATTACTTCAAAACGCTCACCCCGATAGTTCAAACTGTTCAAAAAAGTGACAAAACCTTCTATCGCTCGGAGAAAACAAGTCACCGTTGCACAAATGACAATATGGCTCTTGCCATAAAGGGACTTTCAAATTCCACATCCACTCTCAATCAAAAGGCGATCGACCTTATTGATTATCTCGGCTTTTATTCGGATGCACATTGGACGCAGTATCTCGGCTCAACACCGATAACCGATTCCATCTTCGGCATAAAATATATCTATTCCGAAAAGAACAATGCCTCCAACAAGGAAATTGCCGCTCAAAATGAATTTATGGACAGATTCTATGAGCTTTATAAGGAAGACGGCAATTATTATGCCTATAAAAATCCCTATGCTCTTGGACTTGCATTCGGCGTAAGCGAGGCAATTAAAAATATTGAGACAGATTTCTCGTACGATTACGAAACCACCGAGGGCATCAAAAATCCCTTTGAATCGCAGAATATCTTGCTCAATGCATTACTTGGAAACAGCACGGACGATCAAATAGAATTTTTCAAATCCATCCCTCTTAAGCGTGGCACGAATATCACCTCCACATCGGGTTCACTCGGCGGATTATCTCTCAACTACAATGCGACCACAAGCGATATTGAGAATTACCGATTAATTTTCAAATTCAAGGTTAAAAGTAGCGGTCCGCTCTTCCTTTTCATTCCCTATACCTATGCAAGTAGCTTCACCGTGTTTGAGGGAGAGGAATACCTTGTAAGTAACAGTGACCATGCGAGAATAATCTCTCTCGGCTATCGCGAAAAGGATGAAGAAATCGAGCTTAAATTCCGTCTTGATAGCGGCAATCTCCGTTTCTTCAAGGAAACAGATTACCTCTATACGCTTGACATGGACGAGTTTGAGCACGCCATCGAAAAGCTTATGCAAACAAGTCTTGTTACAAGTGAAAAATCAACCGATGACCATATTTTCGGCTCACTCACAACGCACGAAAGCAATAAAACGATCATGACTACCATTCCCTACGATAAGGGCTGGAAGGTATTCGTTGACGGCAAGCAGGTAGATACCTATGCGATATACGGTGATTCTCTTATCGCCTTTGATATTGAAAGTGCGGGCGAGCACGATATTGAATTCAAATATATGCCCGATATTTACGTTATAACGGGTATAATTTCAGCCGCTTCAACTATTATTTTTATCATTCTTGTGGTTATTGATTACAGAAAAAAGAAAAGATCACCTGTTTGTACTTCCGAAATCTGTGAGGAAACGGAGATAGCAGAAGCAGAATTGACCGAAATGCAAGAAATTAATGAAAAAACAGAAGGAGAAAACTGATGTTTTATTATATTGAGGGCAGGCTTGCCCACCTTGATTATAGCTTTGCCGTACTTGATGCAAACGGCGTTGGCTATAAGATGACTATAACTCAAACAACGTATGAATCAATACCCCCGCACCTTTCGGTTGCAGAAGCTCCTACGGTACGACTTTATACCTATATGGCAGTACGCGAGGACGGCATTGAGCTTTTCGGATTCGCCAACGAGAGTGAGCTTGAGGCATTTAAGATGCTTATCACAGTTTCTGGAATCGGTCCTAAGGCGGCAATCTCCATTTTGTCCGTTTTCACACCCGATAAGCTTGCTATAGCTATTATGAACGAGGATACAAAAGCAATCGCAAAGGCAAATGGAATTGGAAAAAAGACCGCCGCGCGCGTAGTTCTTGAGCTTAAGGATAAGGTCTCCGCATCCTTTAGCGAGAGTGCTTCCATTGTCGAATCCACTGCAAACACTGCGATCTCCACACCCGTAGGAAGCTCCAAGCTCTCCGATGCACAGAGCGCACTTCTTGTTCTCGGCTACACCAAGAGCGAGGTCGTTGCAGCATTGCGCGGAGTTGATATTTCAAATAAAGAAACTGACGATATTATACGTCTTGCACTTAAAAATCTCAGTAGATAAGGAGGAAGAATTATATGCGTTATAAAGAAGATTACGATTTTGAAAATAGCTATGAGGAGCGCACAGTTTCTCCCTCTATGACGGGTGATGATGCTCGCGAAAACGAGCTTCGTCCTCAAAGCATTGATGAATATATCGGACAGGAAAAGGCAAAAGAAAATCTTAAGGTGTATATTGAAGCGGCAAAGCTTAGAGGTGACGCTCTCGACCACGTGCTCCTCTACGGCCCCCCTGGTCTTGGTAAAACAACCCTCTCCCACATTATTGCAAATGAAATGGGAGTGAATATCAAAATAACCTCAGGTCCCGCAATCGAAAAGCAGGGCGACCTTGTTGCAATACTTACAGGACTTGAAAACGGCGACGTTCTCTTTATCGATGAAATACACCGTCTTTCCCGTTCCATTGAAGAAGTTCTCTATCCCGCTATGGAGGACTATTCCGTTGACATCATCATCGGCAAGGGTCCTGCGGCGAGAAGCATAAGAATAGATCTCCCCAAGTTCACCCTTATCGGTGCTACAACGCGCGCAGGTCAGCTCACCACACCTCTACGCGACAGATTCGGAGTGCTTCTCAAGCTTGAGCTTTACACTCCCGAGGAGCTTGCTACCATTGTAAAGAGAAGCGCGAAAATTTTGGGTATCAATATTACGGAGGACGGCGCACTTGAACTTGCAAGCCGTTCAAGAGGTACACCCCGTATTGCAAACCGTTTGCTCAAGCGTGTGCGCGACTTTGCTATGGTTATGGGCGACGGTATCATCAATTGCGAGATCGCAAGATACTCCCTCGACAAGCTTGAAATTGACGAGCTCGGTCTTGACAGTCTTGACAGACGTATGCTTGAAACGATCATTCGATTCTATAACGGCGGTCCCGTTGGACTTGACACCATCGCCGCTACGATCGGTGAAGAAGCGATCACCATTGAGGACGTTTGTGAGCCGTATCTCTTGCAGATTGGCTTCCTCTCAAGAACCCCAAAAGGACGCTGCGTAACTGCACTTGCATACGAGCATCTTGGAATTCCCTACCGTCCAAACGGCAAAACAGACTCAAGTCAAACTACAATAATTTAAAACAAAAATCCCCACCGTGTCGGTGGGGATTTTTTCTTCTATGAAAGTAAACAAATTGGGATTTAACGGGGAGTTTAAAAAGTTAGTTTAAGAAAAGAGGATGCCACTTTTTTGGAAAAGTGGCGCAAAAACCTTTTAATCAGCTTCGCGCAATAGCCATATAGTTTGTGCTGATTTGGCAAGACTCCGCGCAAATCGTTCCGCGCGAGATTCTATCGCGCCCTTGTGTCATTCTGGAGGGAACGGAGTGACCGATAGAATCTCGGTACGGACGCAAGGGCAGCTCCAGAATGACAACGCGCGGAACATAACGTTTTTCTCGCCATTTTAACAGGCGTCACGAGAACCCCCAAAACTCGGCTTCGCTCGTTTCGGGGAACCCCTGCCTCGAAAAACTGTGATTTGCTACCTCAACTAACTGTTTTGTTGTTAGCACAGACTTTGAAATTATGCGCAAAGTAAGTAAATTTTAGAAAATTACTCCGCAGGAGTGATTTTCGTAGTTTTGAAAGTACAATGCCGACCGTCGTACTTGTACGTAAGGGCGGTATTGTAATTTCAAAACCGATAATTCATTTTTGAATTATCGAAAATTTATGCAAAATCAGCTCAAACCAAAGCGGTTGT
>JBGVNP010000058.1:0-9190 GCA_045125655.1 Eubacteriales bacterium
CAAGGCTCTTGGAGACAGGGTACAGCTCGTAGGCGACGATCTGTTCGTTACGAATACCAAGCTTCTCCGTGAGGGAATTGAGCGCGGCATCGCCAACTCGATTCTGATCAAGGTCAATCAGATCGGAACGCTGACCGAAACACTTGAAGCTATTAAAATGGCACGGGAGGCGGGATACACCGCAATCGTGTCTCACCGCTCGGGCGAGACCGAGGATACGACCATCGCGGATATCGTTGTCGCAGTAAATGCAGGACAAATTAAAACAGGCGCTCCCAGCCGCAGTGACCGTGTGGCAAAATACAATCAGCTTATCCGCATCGAGGAGGAGCTTGCGGAGAAGGCGGGGTATCTCGGAATGGATGCTTTTTATAATCTGAAGCAGTAAAAGGTTAGAATATAGATGAAAGAATCAAAAAACAGCTTGTCTTCTCGCTTGAGATTGACAAGGTAAAAAATATACTCCGCCAAACTCATCTTTCGGGACACGGAAGACAGGAAAACAAATGAGAATTTGACAGGGAGAATTTTATGAGTAATAAAAACATTGCTTTTGAGGAAGTTGGCAACTTTAGTCTGAATGACAAGAAACCGCAAACGGCATTGTCTGTAATCTTTTTGTTGATAGCAGGGATTGGAACAGGTATTATTTTCATTACATAAGCCTACGCAAACAATGTTGTTCCTGTTTGGACAATCGTTCTGTCGGTAATTTGCTTTATCGTGGTACACGAATTGATACATACTGTTTTTATGTCTGTTTTTTCAAAAGGTAAAGTCAATGTTAAAATCAAATTTCCTACAATAGCGGTTGGATCTGATGCATATTTTAGCCGGGCACAGTACATCGCTATTGCATTAGCTCCTGTTGCTATTTTGGGAGTTGCAAGCTTCACTTGTTTGTTATTGCTTCTGTACAAGCTATTATTCTCTATACTGTTGACTTTGAACTTTGCTACTGCAAGTGGAGATTATATTCTGACTTATTACGCAGTTAAGCAAAAAAAGAATACATATTTTGTCGACACGGCAGAAAAAACAGTACTTTATTCGCAATGCGATTAATTTATAAAGGGCTGCGCGGGCGTATCTCTGGAGAGTCACAAACGTGCACTGGAAGCTATGAAGGTCTGTCAGATCAAGGTGATCAACGACTAAAAGAAGGGAGGGGCAGAGAATGAGTAGCAACAAATACGACGATATGATCTATCTGCCCAATCCTACGCCCACCTGCAAGCCGAGAATGTCGCTACACGACAGAGCCGCGCAGTTTTCGCCGTTTGCAGCTCTGACAGGTTATGAGGATACCGTTGAAGAAACAGCGCGTCTGACTGACACCCGCTTGGAGCTTTCCGAGGATATGAAGACCATACTCAACGAGAAAATGCAAATGATCCTCGATAACGCAGAGAATGAGCCCATAGTTACCATTACTTATTTTGTTCCCGACAAAAAGAAATCGGGCTGTGCATACGTTGAAGTAACGGGTATTGTCAAGGAGATCGACGAATACGAGCGGTGCATCGTTATGACAGATAAAAAGAAAATACCAATTGAGCATATCCGCGCTATTGAGGGCGAGCTGTTCAAGTGCTTTGAAATATAAGCCGGGTATTGTGAGGCAATAAAATGTATGGAAAAAGAAAAATAACTTTATCAACAACGCAAATCATATTGCTGAGCTTTCTTGTAACCATCCTTTTGGGAAGTCTTTTGCTTGCACTTCCGATAAGCTCAGCTGACGGTAAGGCGGTGCCGTATCTGGATGCACTCTTTACCGCAACAACCTCGACTTGTGTAACCGGACTCGTTACGCTTCCGACCGTATCGACGTGGAGTGTGTTTGGGCAGATTGTCATACTGCTCCTCATTCAGATCGGCGGTCTTGGCATCATAACCATTATGTCCGGGCTGATGATGCTTCTCAATCGTAAAATGGGTATCGGAGATAGGCTCCTGATACAGGATGCCTTTAATCTCAATACGATGGCGGGACTTTCCAAGTTCGTGCGAAACGTGCTTTTCGGAACGCTGATCATAGAAGGCATCGGAGCGCTTCTCTATATGTTCGTATTCGTACCGGAGTTTGGAGCAAAGGGAATATGGATCTCTGTATTTAACTCTGTTTCTGCTTTCTGCAACGCGGGTATTGATATTATCGCAGAAAACAGTCTGTGTAACTATGCAACAAATCCTTTGATCAATCTTGTGACCTCGGCGCTCATTATTCTCGGTGGACTTGGATATATCGTCTGGTGGGACGTGCTTCGTGTTATCAAGAACAGCTCATCGAAAAATAGAAGGCTTTTCAGGCATCTCACCTTGCACAGTAAGATCGCAATCGTTACTACTCTTATATTGATTTTCGGCGGCGGTGTTCTCATATTCGCATTTGAGTACGACAATCCCGCAACCATCGGGGAAATGTCGCTTTGGGACAAAATACAGGTCTCAATGTTCCAGTCGGTCACCACAAGAACCGCAGGCTTTGCCACGGTTCCGCAGGAGAATCTGACCAATGCAAGCTCTGTCGTTTCGCTGATTCTGATGATGATAGGCGGCTCACCCGTAGGCACGGCAGGCGGTATGAAGACTGTTACCATTGCGGTGCTGTTTTGCTCGGCTATGGCTACGATCCGCAATAAAAAGAACGCGACAGTCTTTGGACGATGCATCTCGGCAGATTCTATTCGCAAGGCGGTTGCCGTTTGCGTAACGTTTATTATCATTTGTCTTGCATCCACCGTTCTTTTGATGGCAACGAGCGATGCGGCAGCTCTCGATGCCGTATATGAAACGGTAAGTGCCAGCGCTACGGTCGGTCTGTCACGCAATCTGACGGCTACACTTAACACGGTTGGAAAGATCATTATTGTCGTAACAATGTACTTCGGCAGAGTCGGACCTATCTCGCTCGCAGTTGCACTCGGCAGTAAGAGTGAGACGCAGAACGTCATATCCGAGCCGACGGAAGATATCAGCATAGGTTAAAGGAGAAGAAAAATGCAAAAGAAGAAAACATATGCAGTATTTGGACTTGGACGGTACGGACATGCCGTTGCAAAGGAGCTTGTAGAAAACGGTATGGAGGTCATTGCCGTGGATGCCGAGCAAAAGCTCGTGAACGACGCGGCGGCGTTTTTGCCCGTATGCAAGTGCGCAGACGTCACTGACCACGAGGTGATTGAGCGTCTCGGCATCGGAAGCATTGATACCGTTATCGTATGTATGGCAAGTAACCTGGAGGCGAGTGTGTTGGCTGTGACACTTTGCAAGGAAGCGGGAGTAAAGACCGTGATTGCCAAATGCGCCAATGAGATGCACCAGAAGATTTTGCTTCGCGTCGGAGCAGATAAGGTTGTATTCCCGGAGAATGAGTCTGGTATCCGTCTTGCCAAAAATCTTCTCAGCTCCGGATTTATTGATATGATCTCGCTTTCCAAGGACGTTTCGATGGTAGAGATCGACGTGAAGTCCGAGTGGACGGGAAAGAACCTCATAGAGTTGAACCTCCGCAAAAAGTACGGCTTTAATGTTGTTGCTATCAAAAAGGGCGAAAAGGTCAACGTAAACATCAATCCCGAGCAGGTGCTTGACGTTGATATGACGCTGATCGTTATTGCAAACGTAACAAAGCTTGGCAAACTGAAATAAAGCGGAAACGAGAGGTATATCACTATGATTTGGTTAATAGCGGCGATTTTGTCGGCATTCTTCGCCGGACTCACCTCAATACTTGCCAAGTGCGGCATCAAGAAAACAGATTCGGATCTTGCAACAGCTCTTCGAACCATTGTCGTTCTGATTTTCTCATGGATTATGGTGCTTGTTGTAGGTTCGCTACATACAATAACGGAAGTAGAGCCCAAGGCATTTATTTTCCTGATCCTTTCAGGACTTGCCACGGGTGCGTCCTGGATCTGCTACTTCAAGGCACTTTCGATAGGAGACATCAACAAGGTCGTACCGATCGACAAATCCAGTACAGTCCTCACGGTTCTACTTGCCATCATCTGCTTCGGAGAAACGAGCAATCTCGTAATGAAGCTCATTGCCACGGCAATTCTTGCGGTTGGTATTTTTCTGATGGTGGAGAAAAAGCAAAGGGAAGAAAAGCAGGAAAGCAAGACGTGGATGCTCTATGCCGTGCTTGCCGCAGTCTTCGCAGCTCTCACGTCTATACTTGCAAAAATGGGCATCTCGGGGGTAGAATCCAATCTCGGAACGGCTATAAGAACGGGTGTTGTTCTGATTATGGCTTGGGTGATCGTTTTTGCAAAAGGAAAGCAAGCACAGCTCAAGAGCATTGATAAAAAAGAGCTTTTGTTCATCGGGCTTTCGGGTATTGCGACGGGAGCGTCTTGGCTTTGCTATTACTACGCGATCCAGAACGGAGAGGTCAGCGTTGTCGTTCCCATCGACAAGCTCAGCATCATCGTAACCGTCATTTTCTCATACTTTGTCTTTAAGGAGAAGCTCTCAAAAAAGGCTTTTGCCGGACTTTGCATGATGGTGGCTGGAACACTGCTGATGGTGTTTTTTAAGTAAAACTCTTGAAAAAGCGGTGAAAATATGGTACAATTATTGGTGGTAAACCAATAAAAATATTATACTTAAAAGGAGAAACTACAATGGCTAAATGGAAATGCACAGTTTGCGGATATATTCACGAGGGAGAAATGACCGACGACTTCAAGTGCCCGAAGTGCAAGGTACCCGCATCCAAGTTTGAAAAAATCGAGGAAGCTCCCGCAAAGAATCCCTTTGCAGGCACAAAGACCGAGAAGAACCTCTGGGAAGCATTCGCAGGTGAGTCTCAGGCAAGAAACAAGTACACCTATTTCGCATCTGTAGCAAAGAAGGCAGGATACGAGCAGATCGCTGCAATCTTCCTTCAAACCGCCGAAAACGAGAAGGAACACGCAAAGCTCTGGTTTAAGGCTCTCGGTGAGCTTGGCGATACCGCAGAAAACCTTCTTCACGCAGCAGAGGGTGAGAACTACGAGTGGACCGATATGTACGATAACTTCGCAAAGGACGCTGAGGAAGAGGGCTTTAACTAGCTCGCAGCTCAGATCCGCGCAGTTGCTGCAATCGATAAGACTCACGAGGAAAGATACCGCGCTCTTCTTGCTAACGTAGAGGAGAAGAAGGTGTTCGAGAAGGCAGGCGTTACTGTTTGGGAGTGCCGTAACTGCGGACACATGGTTGTCGGCGTAGCTGCACCCGAGGTTTGCCCCGTTTGCAAGCACCCCAAGGCTTACTTTGAAGTAAGAAAAGAGAACTACTAAAATCCAGAAAAACGGCGCAGAGTCAATAAGGCTCTGCGCTGTTTTTGTCCCCTTAAAATATTTTCCAAACCGGCATAAATTCTTGAAAAACACTTGAAAAAATGTTGGATTAGTAGTATAATACATGAGGACAGTTCGTAACCATCCTGTCATTAAACAAAACTATGGGCTCACATACAAAGCGTTACTGAAGTGTGACTACTTGCAACTGCACGAATGCGCCCATATGGGCGCTTTTTTTTTTTTTGAATATATTTTTGTTTAGGTGGTGGGGGGACACTTGCTGCCTTGCTGCTTTTTTATAGAACAAATGGAGGTAAACAAAACGACCTGAATGAAGAAAATGATTCGTCCTGCGCTTTGGACAGCCTTTGGGATTTATTGCTTTATACTGATCCATATCGTATTTCTCAGCAGAGGAGCGATGATACATTATTCGTATGCTAAGTATTTTAGACAGTTTACGAATTTTATCCCCTTTCGCACAATTGTCGAGTATATAGATAGATACAATAACGGCTTTCGCAATCTTTCGGTAGTGAACCTGCTTGGAAACTTTATTCTCTTTACGTCGATGAGGATGCTGCTTCCTTGCGTAGCTACGAAGCTCAACCGATTTTGGAAGGTAACGCTGACTGTTCTTATTATGGTTGTTGCCGTTGAAATCACGCAGGGAATTCTGCGAGTCGGAAGCGTTGATATTGACGACGTTCTTTTCAACGTCATTGGCGCCATCATTGGGTATGGTATGATTAAGATACCGTTTGTCTTCAAATTTTTTAAGAAAATCAATCTGATTAAAGAGGAGAATAGAATCTCTGAGGAATAAAATATCATGAACACTTTGAGCTATCACATTGTTGTCAGAACACCGGTGGGCATACGAATAGGAGATATTTCCTTTGATTTTGTTGAGGAAGAAGTGAGAGGAAACATCAAGGCTCCGTACTTTGAGCCGGATTTTTACGGAAATATCAATAAGGACGATACATTGCTGCTGTATATGACGGTCGTTGATGGAAAAGAGCAAAAGGAATACGAGGCGACCGGGCGAATCAGCGCATATGCAATACATATATCTGTGCCGACGGAAACTTTTACCTATGAGATTGACGGCACGACGACAAGAGCGACATAAGAAAGGGTGAGTCAATGAAGCTTTTATTTAAGCAAAGATTTTTTTCGTGGTTTGATAGCTACGATATATACGATGAATCAGGCAACACCGCCTTTACCGTAAAGGGTGAGCTTGCATGGGGACATCTGTTGCGCATCTATGATGCAAGTGGAAATGAGGTTGGCTGTGTGAAAGAGAAGATCTTCGCCTTCCTGCCAAAATTTGAAATGTATCTTGGTGAGAATTATATTGGATGCATCAGCAAGGAATTTACCTTTTTCAAACCCCAATTCGATATCGACTATAACGGTTGGCACGTGGACGGAGATTGGTTCGAGTGGGATTATGCCATTATGAACTCTACCGGAGTGAATGTTGCTACCGTATCCAAGGAGCTTTTTAACTGGACGGACACCTATGTGATCGACGTCCACGATCCGCAGGACGCCCTTTGCGCTTTGATGCTCGTTCTCGCAATCGATGCTGAGAAATGTTCGAGAGATAAACGGAGGCGATAGATTGAACCCATCAACGAATATACCGATAATCATTTTGTGGATTATCATATTTTATGTTATTTTCCGCAATCGGCGGGCAGTTGTCGCAAGACAGATAATTAAGAAAAGAAAAATGGAGGGCAATACCGAAATGAAAGAGCTTGCAAAGAGATTTATTGATAAAGAGTGTTTGATTTCTTCCTTCGACAGCAACCATCAGTTTGAGGGCGTTATCAAGGAAGTGAGTGATAGCGCTATTCTCGTGGAAAAGAACGGCACTGTTGAAGCAATCAACCTTGACTTTGTTATCCGTATCAGAGAGTTCCCGAGAAATAAGAAGGGAAAGAAAAAATCGGTTGTTTTAGGTTAAAAGAACAACCACGGAGCTGTATTATGAAAACAATCGAAAAAGAAATCAGAGAATTTAAACTGTTGCTTCGCTCTATCCCTGCGACAGTTGTTACATTGTTTGTTGTGAGCGTCATCTGTATGAACCTGCTCGCAAATAAGACCCTCATCCAGCTCGATTGGATCGCCCTCGACGGAGGTATCCTGATCTCTTGGCTGTCCTTTATGTGTATGGATATTATCACCAAGCACTTTGGTCCCAAGGCGTCAAACCGTATATCCATTCTCGCAGCAGGAATTAACCTGTTAACTTGCCTCATTTTCTTCGTGGCAAGCATCATTCCGTCTACCGCAGACGATTATACCGCCTTTGACGGCATCTTCGGCGGAACGTGGTTTATTCTGCTCGGAAGTACGATCGCATTCCTTGCCTCGGCAGTCATAAACAACTCGATCAACTGGACGATCGGAAAATGCTTCCGTAAGAATCCGGACGGGAAAGCCGCATATGCTGCACGCACTTACGTATCGACCTTTATTGGACAGTTCAGCGATAACCTGATCTTTGCCGTAATTGTGTTTATGTTCTTCGCTCCTATCTTTTGGGATGGCTTTCACTGGACATTCCTCCAGTGTGTCATGTGCTCACTGACGGGAGCGGTGGCAGAGCTGATTATGGAGGTTGTATTCTCGCCCATCGGCTACCGAATCACGAAAAAATGGCAGAAGGAGTCTGTTGGAAAAGAGTATCTGGAATACGCAAAAGAAGGTAAAATGTAAATGAAGGTTTTAATTACGGGCACATCGCAGGGAATTGGTAAGGCGATTGCCGAGAAATTTTTGTCGTGCGGTCATACCGTAATCGGTATAGACAGACAGGAGCAAAGTATAGATGCTCCCACGTATACTCATTTTGTGTGTGACGTAAGGGATAAGGAGCATCTCCCCGAGATTACGGACGTTGAGATCCTTATCAACAACGCCGGAACTCAGAACGAGGACGATATTGACATCAACCTCAAGGCACTGATCTACATCACCGAAAAATACGGTGTGCAGCCCAAGATCAAGTCGGTTCTGAATATCGGTTCTGCGAGCGGTCATACCGGCGCTGAGTTTCCCGAATACTGTGCGAGCAAGGGTGGAGTTCTTTCCTACACGAAGAACGTCGCGATTCGCGTAGCTCAGTATGGGGCAACCTGCAACAGCCTTGATCCCGGTGGGGTAGTAACGCCTCTCAATGAGTGTGTTATAAACGATCCGCAACTTTGGGAAGAGATTATGGGCGAAACACCCCTAAAACGCTGGGCAACTACCGAAGAAATCGCCGATTGGGCATATTTCCTCACCGTAACCAACAAATTCTGCACGGGTCAGAACATTCTCGTTGACGGCGGTGAGTCGATCAACTATAACTTTGTGTGGAAGGGATGAGAAAAAATGAAGACGGAGAATTTTCTTGGGCATGGAGGATTTTTGTTCCTGTTGTAATCGTTGTGATAGGCTTGGAAGCTTTTGTTAGCCGGCGTTTTCGGAAACAAACCTGATAGAATGGGCAGAGATATGAAAAAGAGCGGTAAAGCACCCAAGCGTGTACGAGCGTTCTTTTCTTCCAAGGAGCATGAGATTTCGGAAGAGTGGTTTGACGGGGCAGAACTCATTGCAGTCCTTGGCGAAGTTAATTATGATCTTACAAAGGCGACCATAGAGAAGGATTGCTCAATCTATGCGGTCGCGATCCTGGGTAGGGTATCCATAACAGTTTCCGATAGCATCAACGTCAAGGTGGAATCGAGCAGTGTATTCGGAGATTTTTCCAACCGAACAACCGACCGCGAAGATGTGCCGACTCTTTGCGTAAGCGGAAAATGCTTGTTCGGCAAGGTTGAGATCGATAGACAATAAATCAAAATAAAGGATACTATCCAAACACAACA
>JBGVNP010000059.1:0-2402 GCA_045125655.1 Eubacteriales bacterium
CTACAAGAAGCCGGGCAAGCGCGGTATTATGCCTGCGGATAAGGTGGCACACTATAACCGTATTGATATTGGCATCTTTCTGTGCTTTCTTGAACTTTGCCTGATGCAGAATGACATTAAATATGAACGTGAGCTTTTTACAGATACCGCCGAGAATGATTGCGAGAAAGTGCTGACCGCAAAATATAAGTTGATATGAAGATAGCGGCAAAGGATTTTTCGTCCTTGCCGCTATATTTTTCAGTTGTAATCTCACCGATAAATTGGAATTTGACAACCTATGTGATTTGTTTTTCATCCCCATATATTGCTATATAAAAATAGTTAGCAAGCATTTGCGGATTTTCCTTCATTCCGTTATCAAGCCACCATCTGACCGTTTCTACAAATGTTGTTGAAATATGGTTGCTCCAATAATCGTCAGGAAGCTCGTTTGGTTTCTCTCCACCAAAAAGATGAGGATGCTTCTTTATCAGATATTTTAGATCCTCCTTAAAGTATCTCAAAAACAGTTCATTGTTCTCACAGCCCAACAAATCCAAGATCTTATTATCGTTCTTTTGTAAGTGCTGTAACAGGTGAAGTATGACAGAAGACGGTGCTTCACAATTAAAAATATGCTTGTGATGTTCGCCACATTCTTCGGTAGCATCAAAGATATGGCAAAACAGCTCTTCACAAAGCTCCTTTAACAGAAAGTCTTTCGTTTCAAAGTGTGCGTAAAAGGTCGCTCTTCCAATATCGGCTTTATCAATGATTTCTCCAACTGTGATTTGACTGTAATGCTTTTTAGAAAGAAGCTCAGTAAAAGCGTTAAATATAGCTTCTCTCGTTTTTCTTTGCCGTCTATCCATAAATTTCTCCAGACACTTTTGAGAATATGTTCGGTAACGAACGGTTAACAAAATAAGTATGTTGACTTTACCTTGACTTTAAATTATGCTATTATCATACAGAGTGTTCGATAATATATTCATTGTACCACAAAAAACAACTTTTGTCAATTCGGAGGAGTTATGAAGACAGAGAAAAATATCTTTTTTGCTTTTATTCTCAATTTAGCGTTTTCTGTATTTGAATTTATAGGTGGCGTTTTTACAGGTAGCGTTGCTATTATTTCTGATGCCATTCACGATATTGGAGATGCCACAAGCATCGGTGTTGCCTTCTTTCTTGAAAAGAAAAGTAAAAAACAACCCGATAAAAAATATACTTATGGTTATGCTCGATACTCTGTAATCGGTAGCGTTTTAACGACTTTAATTCTATTGCTTGGCTCTGCGATGATTATTTATAACGCTGTTTTGCGTATCATAAGTCCTACCGAAATCAATTATAACGGAATGATCATTTTTGCAATCGTTGGTGTATGTGTAAACCTTGGTGCTGCACTCTTGACTCGGGACGGAGATTCGCTTAATCAAAAGGCAGTTAATCTGCATATGCTTGAAGACGTACTTGGTTGGGTCGTGGTTCTTGTCGGTGCTATTGTAATGAGATTTACCGATTTCTATATTATCGATCCTTTAATGTCCATCGGTGTGGCGATATTTATTCTCATAAATGCTTTGAAAAACTTGAAAGAGATACTTGATCTTTTCCTTGAAAAGACGCCTCGCGATATTAGCATAGATGAGATTGCAGAACATATATGTGAGGTTGAAGGTGTACTTAGCGTTCATCACATTCACGTTTGGAGCATGGACGGACATAACAATTACGCTACAATGCACGTTGTTGTAAAAGGTGATACGCATACAATCAAGCACAACATCCGTGGTGAATTGAAAGAACACGGCATCGGGCACGCTACGCTTGAAATTGAAACGGAGGATGAACATTGCCACGAGGAGCATTGTCATGTGGATGTTGTATCATCTGCAGGGCATCATCACCATTAAAGCTTCATATTTTTATGGGCTGACGCAAGCAATCGTCAGCCCATTTGCTATTCAATTTACTCGTCAAATTCTTATTTATCGGTGAGTTTATTATATCATATTTTTATGAATATTTCAATCAAACCGCATAAAGAAACGGCAAGGATTTTTTGTCCTTGCCGCTATGCTTTATAGCATATAAAATTTGAATATTTCCTTTGCCCAACCAAGCCAAGATGGGACGTTTGCATCAAGCCATTCTACGATCCGAGGCATATCCGCAGAGGATAGCGTTCCGATGTGGCTGTAAACACTTCCTTCCGCGTCCGATCCGCCTATCGCAATCAATGCGTGGGCGTGGTCGCCGACGGCAACATATTTGCCAATCGCAAGTGCGCCCGATGAGAAGCATCCGACCGATAGCGCGCCGAAGGATACGAGTCCTACACTGATCGCGCCTGCCGCAAATAAGCCGAGCGCAATAGAGCCTACCGCAAGAAGTCCGAGTGAGAAGGTTCCGGC
>JBGVNP010000060.1:0-4703 GCA_045125655.1 Eubacteriales bacterium
CAGACGGAATTATAAGCTCGGAGTTATGGGATTGCGACGCTGACATTTTGCACGTTTCGCCATACCGTAGTTTCCCAAGCGGTGTTTCCGCCTCTGCATCAAAAAAGCACGAGTATCTTACTTGGGCTGAAACGAATAACCATTATATTATTGAAGACGATTTTGAATCAGAGTTCTCAGTATCGAAAAAGCCAGAAGAAACGCTTTTTGCTTTGACTAAATTAAACAACGTCATTTACCTTAATACCTTCTCCAAAACCATTTCGCCAGCTCTTCGTGTGGGATACATGGTACTTCCCGAGCAACTCGTGCCCGTCTTTCAAGAACGACTTGGGTTCCACTCCTGTACTGTTCCAACGTATATTCAATATCTTGTTGCGGAGCTCATTACCAACGGTACTTTTGAAAGACACATCAATAAAGTTCGAAGACAAAAACGCCTAACCAACAAATAACTTTATTAAAAGAGAGTTACGACACCAAACACTCTATAAATCTCTTTTTATTTTCAATTGCCTTGGCAAAAGAATATTTTAGCCAAATCGTATGAAGAAACCTTTCGATTACGACCGTAAAAGCCCATGCATTGAACAAAAGAGATTACTTCCTTTGTCGCACAAGGATTCCACATCTTTACATTCAACAGATTTTGAAATTCGCTATGCGTAGAATCTGAAATATTCTTCAAATGCCGATTTTTTTCTTCATCATCGACTGATATAACCACAATCCTTACATTTTTACTCACCGCTTGAATATGATTAATTAACAAAATATACTTTTGCTCAAATCCTGCAATATCTTTCCAATATTCTTCACTGCCACCGATATGTATCATCACCGTGTCTGGACGTAAAGGTATTATACACGAATCATATAGTTCAATTGCATTATCCAAGTTTAATTCGCTGAAACTTCTGTTATACGCCGAGTAATCCAAATTAAAGGATTGTTTCAACTCACCTACTGGAATTTCCTTATCTTCTTTCTCTCCGAAAATAACGACACCGCCTTTCTCTGCTATCGTATTTAATCTTTGATAATCTCTAATTTCCTTTTCCATAATTCTCCTCCTTTAAATAATATTGTTTTTCTTATCCAAACGATAATTTCTAATATATACAACCACGTTCAACATTACTATTATCAAATTGATTATGTAAACAACCAAAACGTAATTAATTTGCTCCGTTATAATCTTTGCGGTGATTCCGGCAATATACCCGGCAATAATAAGAAAGATAAACGGTAAACTCGTTCCTTTCGTGGTTTGTGTTTTATACGCCTTCACCACATTTATCGGCCACGACAAACCAAAACACACCAACATAACTGTTTCAAAAATAGCGCCCATAAAATAAGCCTCCTTGTTTTCTACGCTTTCATTATACAGCTATATTTTTGAAATGAACCCACAGAAAAATTTTATAAATGAATTTTTGATTTTTCCATTTATTTTACTTACGAAAGTATTTATGAAAGGAAAATAAATTGAATTTTTACTTATAAAATGCTATAATATTGTCAGTCGAACAAAGGAGTAAATTGCAATGATGCAAAAATCGTCTAATTCATTAAGCCGAATACAAAGAAAAATTTCTGCAACGCAGATTATATTAGTTGTATCTCTGACAATTATTCTTGCAATTATCGGCATTGTTACAAACATTAAGTTTGAAAAAGATAAAACCGATAGAAACCTTCAAAACATTTCTGAAACCATTGCGACTTCCCCTTCTTTTATGGAAAACGATATCCAAAACGGGACAGCCCAAGATCAGGTAAATTTGATGCGTTATCTCGATTCCTTAAAAAAGTCCTTATATGACGTTGACGTTATTTCCATAGTAAATAAAAACAATCAACGTTTTTATCACACGAACCACTCTTTAATCGGCACACAATACGACGGAGAACAGCCTGACTTCTCCCCCGTAGAAAAAAACTTCTACATTGTCAACACAAATGGTCCTTCTGGGGCGCAACGAAGAGCATACAGTGCACTCTATTCCGAAACCGGAGAATATCTCGGTTTTATTATGGTTATCATCCTAACGGAACATGTTAATGAAAACATCACGCAAATTATTACAACTTACGCAATCCTTGCCGTTGTCGCTATCGTTATAGAATTATTTATCACATCTCGTATATCTAAAAGTATAAAAAACAGTTTGTTAGGTTATGAGCCCGATACCATCTCAGCAATGTATCTCGTTCGCGATAACATACTTGAATCGTTAAAAGAAGGAATTATCGCCGTAGATAAAGACGGCACAATTCTCTTCACCAACAATTCCGCTGTGAAAATGTTAGATAAAAGCAGTACTGCTACGGAATTCATCGGGAAAAACATAGAACAAATTAAAAATGGTAACGTCATTAAAACCGTCTTAAACGGTTCGGAAAAGGAATTCGGCATTCAAGGTCAAAGAATGGATGGAACTGACGTCATAATAGACAGGATCCCCATTAAACACGAAGAAGATCCCATTGATACAATCTGCATTTTGCACGACCGTGCGGAATATACCAAGCTTATGGAAGACTTAGCCGGTACTCGTTATCTCGTCGATTCCATGCGTGCAAATAACCATGATTTCACTAATAAGCTACATGTAATACTTGGACTCATCCAAATGGAGATGTACGACCAAGCAACCTCTTATATTGAGAACATTACGATGGTTCAACGTGCGTCTATCAGCAAAATCATGAATTGCATCAGCGAACCCGCTTTGGCTGCACTACTTATTGGTAAGACGGCACGAGCCGCAGAGTTAAACGTCAAATTCACGTTACGCGATGGTTCTCACTTCTCAAATACCGATATGCATATCCCTACTGAAGTACTTATTACGGTTATTGGGAACTTAATTGAAAATGCATTTGAATCTATGAACGCAAAAGAACCTAACCCGTCTAATCCTAACGAACTCATTATAGGACTTTTCTCTAAAGAGGATTCTTTCTTAATAACAGTTGACGATACTGGCTTAGGTATATCGGAAGAAAATAAACAACGTATATTTGAAAACGGATTCTCTACAAAAGGCGAAAACCGTGGCACTGGTCTCTACCAAGTAAAAACAATGGTTGAAAATTTGGGTGGGCTGATTACCGTTGACTCACAAGAAAACGTCGGCACGTCCTTCTTCGTATATTTTTCAAAGGAAAAAAAGGATAATTGATTTATGTATAAAGTTTTAATTGTTGAAGATGACCCTATGGTTGCGATGATTAACGAACAATACGTTCGTAGACATAAGGATTTCTCCGTTGCAGGAAAATGCAAAGACGGAGAAGCCGCATTAAAGTTTATCAGCGAAAACGACGTTGATTTAATTATATTAGACATATTCATGCCCCACATGAACGGCTTTGAGACATTACGAGAACTTCGCAAAGATAAACAAGCTATAGACGTCATTATGGTCACTGCTGCAAACGATAGAGACTCCCTCGAAGAAGCTTTGCACCTTGGGGTTGTGGATTATTTAGTGAAACCTTTTTCCTTTGACCGTTTTAAACTTGCGTTAGATAAATTCATTTCTCAAAAGAGAGTGTTAAGTGATTTTGATACCTTAAATCAATCCAACATCGATTTTATTATAGACAAGAAAAGAAAACAACCCCAGGAACTTTTTCCAAAAGGTATTCAAGACAAGACTTTACAATCCATTCTTGCATGCTTAAAAAAGAATAGTCCTGAACCCGTAACAAGCGATTTCATATCAGAACAAACAGGCTTAACCGCTGTAACTGTAAGAAGATATATGACCTATTTAGAAGAAAATGCCATCGTCGTTGGAGAATTAAACTATGAAACGGGCGGTCGGCCTTGTATGTATTACATCTTAAAAGAAGACGAATAAAAGAAAACTCCTTGTGCGTTCAACACAGGGAGTTTTTGATTTATTCAATTGTCCATTTTACTCAATTCTCAAATTTAATGCCTTAATTCGCAAAACGATGGGAACAATCACAAACAGTAACGCGTAATTTACCAAGCTGTTCCAAATCTGACCTTGAATAAACAAACGGGACGCCAAGTACGTAAAATATGGTACGCCTTTTGCATAAAGCAACCAGAATGCGGTTGTATTTATCCCCACTGTAGAAATCAAGAAAGTAAGTACGCACACGATTGCTATTTTAACGTAGATACCCCACTTATATTTGATTTTAATACCGTTCACTACAAAACCCGTTACGAGAGCCACCATACCCATTGCAATGCCGATCCACGGCATATAGGCAAATCCGGCAGAGTGATACAAATACCCTACTAAATCGCCTAAAAAACAGGCTGCAAAGCCAAATAACGGACCGATTATGAGCCCACAAAGCGCTGATACAACAATTGTTAAAGAAAACTGTGTATCGGCAAATTTGAACTCAAAAAACATGTTCGCTACCACTACGATAGCCGTCATAACTGAGATATAGGCTATTTTGTGGCTTGCATTCTTTTCCGCAAGTGTTGCCGAAAAGAGTAATCGTTTGATCGGGCTGATGCCCTTCTTTTGTTGCGCTGATTCTTGCATAAAAAAAACCTCCTTGCAAAAAAGAGGTCCGCAGGTGTGTGGAATAAATATTTACGCGCGCTATACCTATTCCATATTCGAAGCGGACGCGCCCAGATACCGCAGAAACTCGTTAAAAATTCCGGTTTCTTTCGTCCACCGACAACGTCCCGTTCG
>JBGVNP010000061.1:0-1729 GCA_045125655.1 Eubacteriales bacterium
AAGTCCGTTGGTATTGATACGGATCTTGATATCGCTTTTTGATCTGATATACTTCGCTACCTCAAGCAGATCGTTAAGACGCTCCGTAGGCTCTCCGTATCCGCAGAAAACGATTTCGCTATACTTGGTCAGATCCCACGTATCAATGCTATCACAAACCTCTTTTACAGTAGGTTCCCTGTCGAGCCAAAGAGAATCCGATCCCTCCACGTGATCGCTGAGATGCCGCAAACAAAATGTGCAAGCACAGGGACAGCGATTTGTCATATTTACGTAAATACCGTTATATACGGGATAAGTAATTGTCATCATAGTGAGCCACCTCCGTTTAATTTTGCTCTGACGTTTAATCTATCCATTGCGATACCGCCGATGATAAAGAGTGCAGTGCTTAATGCAGACTGTGTTATGTATCCGGGAATTCCCGCAAGAGGCGCAACGAAATTGCCGGTTATCATTGCTTCATACAGATAATATCCTCCGATACAGAAAGCCCAAGCAGGAATCAATGCGAGGATGTTACGCAAGCAGATTATATTTTTGCTCTTTCTCGAAAACACAAGGACCGCAGCCGTTTTGATAATGATCGAGCCGGGCGCCCAGATTGCAAAGCCGGTCAAGCAATCGGCAAGAAGTGCTCCTGCAGCTCCTACGAACATAGCATAAGGCAGAGGAAGCAAGCAGGCGGCAAGATAGATAAAGCCGTCGCCAACGTGGGTATAACCCGTGTGGCTTGGGATATGAAGATAAGCGGTAAAAACAAATACGATTGCCGTAAATATGCCGGCAAAGCACATTAGTCTGATTTTATTGTTTTTCATAATTCCCCCAATTAGATCTCCGTTAAGAATTCTTCAAAGCAAATGCCATCCGTCTTCGGCAAATCAAGCTCCACCGTGCGACGCAAAACCTTTGCAATGAAAGAGGACGCATGGCGTATCGAATCGCCGAATTCCTTTCCCTTTACTGCATCAGCAGCGATAATGGAGGAAAATACGTCTCCCGTACCGGAGCGGAACGGTCCGACCTTATGTTCCATAATAACTTCGGCATCTTTTCCTTTTTCAAAAACAAAGTTTTCAAGACTGTCGCCACGCTCAAGACCGGATATTACGATCTTCTTCGGTCCCATATCCGCAAGCTTACTGCACAGCACGAAAAGTTCGTTTTCATTCATATCCGGATGGTACTCAGTCCCGGTAAGAATACAAGCCTCCGTCAAATTCGGCGTTAAGATATCGGCATACGGAACAAGAGAGTTCATTTGCTCTGCCAAATTGGGTGAATAGGTGGGGTAAAGCTTGCCGTAGTCCCCCATAACCGGATCGATGACTGTTATATTATTTTCTGTCTTGAACAGCTCTAAAAATCGTTTTACGATTCCGATCTGCTCGGGAGACCCGAGGAATCCCGTAAGAATCCCCTCAAATTGAAGATCAAGCTTTTTCCATTCATCCATATAGAGATTCATATGCTCCGTGTAGTCGGTATAATAAAAGCTTTCAAATCCGGTATGGTTGGAAAAGATCGACGTCGGCAACGGACAGCACTGTATCTTCATTGCAGAAATAATGGGCAAGGACGCCGCAATAGAGCAACGTCCGAAGCCACAGAAATCATTGATCACAGCAATCTTTTTTTGATGATTATGAGACATCTGATCATTACTCCTTGACATTTTGATGCTATTATTATATAATATCTCTGTACATATTAAAATAGTCAGTTT
>JBGVNP010000062.1:0-21607 GCA_045125655.1 Eubacteriales bacterium
TTTTTCTTTGTGGCTATTTTGCCAAAGAAAAAAGCGTTACAAAAGGCAAACTATCTTTAAATACCAAGACTCTTTAGCCGCTTTTCTTTGACAGCAGAGGCGCAAAGAAAAGCTATGGAAAAGAAACGCCGAGTGCGCTCACGCCGCGCGGGCGACCGCTTTTGAAAAAGCGGTGCAAAACAACCGATTGGTCTGTGCTAACAACGTGCTCGACAAATCAAAATTTGAAGCGCAAAAAAGGAACAACCTCTCGGTTGTTCCTTTTTTTACATTCTTAAATTATATCAAGCATTTTCTCAATACTTGCGATCTTTACGCAGAGGCAGAGTACGTTCATCGCCTCTTGAAGCTCATCATTTGATGGGTAGGTGGGCGCAATTCGGATATTTCTGTCGCGAAGGTCATTACCGTACGGGTAGGTCGCTCCGACGGTTGTAACCGTTACGCCTGCATTTTTCAACAGCTTATAGGTACGCTTCGCGCATCCGTCAAGTGTGTTCAAGCTTATAAAATATCCACCGTTTGGGTCGCTCCACGTTGCGATGTCCGCTTCACCAAGCTCACGTCTTAGTGTAGTCTTAACGATGTCGAATTTCGGGCGGATTATCTCTGCAAGTTTTTGCATATGCACGCGAATATTCTCTGCACTGCCAAAGTACTTTACGTGTCTTATCTGATTTATCTTATCAAATCCGATTGTTTGAGCCGCGAGAATGGGTCGGATCTGATTAAAGTTCCTTGTGCTCGTTGCAAAAATCGCCACTCCAGAGCCGGGAAACGAGATCTTCGACGTAGATGCAAAGTAGAACACTCTATCTATATGTCCGCACTCAAGGCAAATATCAAAAATATCTACAAGCTCATCGTGTCTATCGGGATAAAGATCGTGCACAGCATAGGCATTATCCCAGAAAATTCTGAAATCGTTTGCCGCCGTTTTCATTTTGGCCAGACGTTCAACTGTTTCGGGTGAATACGTTATACCCTCGGGATTGGAATACTTTGGGCAGCACCAGATTCCCTTAATCGAAGCATCGCGCACAACAAGCGCTTCAACAGCATCCATATCGGGTCCTGTCGGAGTCATATCAACGGTTATCATCTCAATGCCAAGGGATTGGCAGATGGCGAAATGTCTATCATATCCCGGAGCGGGGCAAATAAACTTTACGACGGGGAGCTTACACCACGGCTTTTCGCTTCCAAGAACGCCGTAAAGCATTGCACGTGCAACGGTATCGTACATAAGATTAAGTGAGGAGTTTCCTGCAACAAAGATATTTTCAGGTGGAATATGAAGAAGGTCGGAAAAGAGCTTCTTCGCCTCGGGAATACCCTCAAGGATTCCGTAATTTCGGTAATCCACTCCCTTTTCGTTTATGCAGTCCTCGCTCTTTGATATGCAGTCGAGCATACCCGTCATCATATCGAGCTGCTCCCTACCCGGTTTACCGCGTGAAAGGTCGAGCGAGAGTCCCATTTTACATATCTCATCGTATTCTTTTTTGAGCCCGAGATATATACTCTCGAGCTCAAATCTATTCATTTCGGTGTATTTCACAATAACACCTCCTGTTAACTGATTAAAATTCTGCGTTACCCGTTGTTCTGGGGAATGCTTCAACGTCACGGATGTTAGAAACACCCGTCATATACATAATGAGTCTTTCAAAGCCAAGACCAAAGCCCGCGTGACGGCATCCGCCGTATTTACGAAGCTCGAGATACCACCAATAATCGTCGGGGTTGAGGTTGAATTTTGCCATTGCTTCAAGCAATTTTTCCATTCTCTCCTCACGCTGTGATCCACCGATAAGCTCACCCACTCCGGGAACGAGCATATCTGCCGCCGCAACGGTCTTACCGTCATCGTTCTGGCGCATATAGAATGCCTTGATGTCCTTGGGATAATCGGTTACGAATACGGGCTTCTTGAAGATCTCCTCAGTGAGATATCTCTCGTGCTCGGTCTGAAGGTCCATACCCCAGAATACAGGATATTCAAACTCGTGTCCGCAGTTTTGAAGCTTTTCAACTGCTTCCGTATAGGTTATTCTTCCAAACTCGCTATTCACAAGCGCGGTAAGGCGCTCGATCAGTCCGTTATCGAAGAATTTATTGAAAAATTCCATTTCCGCAGGGCAGTTCTCCATAACGTAGGAAAGCACGAATTTCATCATATCCTCTGCGGTATCCATATAGTCGGTAAGGTCTGCAAATGCAAGCTCGGGCTCTACCATCCAGAATTCTGCCGCGTGGCGCTGAGTGTTGGAGCGCTCTGCACGGAAGGTGGGGCCGAATGTATATACGTTTGCAAATGCCATAGCATAGGTTTCAACGTTGAGCTGACCTGAAACGGTAAGCCCCGTTCTCTTGCCAAAGAAGTCCTGAGAGTAATCTATCTCGCCGTTCTCGGTCTTGGGAGGATTTGCAAGGTCGAGTGTTGTTACCTGGAACATTTCGCCTGCACCCTCACAGTCGCTTCCTGTGATAAGAGGGGTATGAACATAAACAAATCCTCTGTCCTGGAAGAATTTATGGATCGCATAAGCCGCCACGGAGCGAACGCGGAAAACTGCATTGAACGTGTTTGAACGGGGACGAAGATGCGCGATAGTTCTAAGATATTCAAGTGTATGGCGCTTCTTCTGCAAGGGGAAATCGGGAGTGGATGCACCCTCAACCTCGATCATCTCCGCCTTAAGCTCGAAGGGCTGCTTTGCCTCGGGAGTAAGCTCAAGCGTACCCTCGATAATAAAGGAACAGCCAACGTTCTGCTTTGCGATGGTTTTATAATTTTCAAGCTTTGCATCCTCAAAAACGACCTGAAGATTCTTAAAATAGCTTCCGTCATTAAGCTCGATAAATCCAAACACGTTGGACGCGCGGATAGTTCTTGCCCAACCTGCCACTGTGATTTTCTGTCCCGCATATGCTTCGGGGGACGCAAAGATTTCTTTGATAGTAATGCGTTTCATTTTTCTACCTTCTTTTTTTACTTTATTTTGAGATTATTTAATAAATCTAAAAAATTTGCAATTATTATATCATATATTGCAAACAAATTCAAGGGTTTAGTCGATTTTTTAGCTTTTTTTAGCTTTTTGACCAGAATTTTTTGACGTTTTCGGCAAGTTCCTGCGCTGAATGGGTATATTTTGCGTGCGACCAATGGAGAGGAAACATCATTTTATACTGCTCGGTGCCATATCTGTCATCAAGCAAAACGACTATTCCGCGGTCGTTTTCCGTTCGTATTACCCTTCCCGCCGCCTGAAGCACTCGATTCATTCCCGGATAGGTATAGGCGTAGTCATATCCGCCCTCGCGAGTATTATCAAAATATTCCTTCATAATGTTTCTCTCATTGGATATGCCCGGCAAACCGACACCGACTATCACCGTTCCGATAAGGCGCGTTCCCGGAAGGTCTATTCCCTCAGAAAAGCTACCGCCAAGGACACAGAAGCCAATTCTTAAAACTCCACTGTCCTCCTTGAAGCTTGCAAGAAATTCCTCTTTTTGTGTGTAGGTCATATTGCCATCTTGCACAAAAAGCTTTACCTTTGGATATTTCTTTTCAAATTCGTTTTTGACCTCGTTCATATACTTATATGACGGGAAGAAAACTATATAATTACCCGCTCTGCCACTTACAGTTGCGGCAATGCAGGATGCTATCTTTTTATAGGAGCTTTCCCTCTCCTCATATCTCGTATTAATACTGTCAACGCAGAAAAGCCCGAGATTTTTCTGTTCAAACGGCGATGGGAGCTGAAGCTTAATACTGCTCTTATCACCGCCGAGAATATCGGAAAAATAGTCTATCGGCTCAAGCGTTGCGGAAAACATAACGCTTGACACCGCTCTATTGTGGCAGAGTGAAAGCAGATGCGAAGGGTCAAGGCACGCAAGGCGCACCTTTATATCACCGTGCGCTACTTCAATAAAAAAGGTATAGTGTGCATCGTAAAGCTCGCTTATCTTTTCATATTTTATGAGATCCGCGTTAAGCGCTTTTACCTGCGAAAGATAGGGAGAGAGCTTATTTTTTCTTATCCAAATGCCACACGCCTTTTTTAGCAGACTAACACGCTTTTCGATATCATCATAGGCATTTTTGCTTATATAATAGCCATTTTCCTCGCCCTTATCATTCTTGAACATATTGTCGCGACAAAGCTCACGACTATCGTCAAGCACGCGTAAAAATGCATCAAGCTCGCAAAGAAAATCGCTATCGTGTGGCGGAATAACGCTTGCCACCGACTCTACGGCATTTTTGGAAAGCTCGGCGGAATACATATCTATCGCTCGGTCGGGAAGATTATGTGCCTCATCTATAAGAAATGCATATCTTCCGTTCTCGCCGTCATTTCCAAAATATCTTTGGAAATAGATTATGGGATCAAAAATATAGTTATAGTCGCAAATTATCAAATCACACAAGAGTGAGAGATCAAGCGAAAGCTCATACGGACAGACACGATGCTTTAAAGCTACGTTTGAAATAAGTCCCTGCGTATAACCCGAATAATTTTCAACAAGCTCGCGTATCGCTCCACCCACTCTATCGTAATATCCCTTGGCAAATTCGCAGTCAAAGGAATTGCAGAAATTGCTTGCGGAGAGTCCGCTTTGCAGCTTTTTAGGACACACACAGACGCTATCCTTTGCACTTATCACTATACTCTTAAGCTCAGCGCCGACTGAATGGAGCTTCTTCATAGCACTCCACGCCTCGCGCCTTGTCTGTGCCTTTGCCGTAAGGTAGAATATCTTATCTATTCTACCCTCACTGAGCGCACGAACGGAGGGATAAAGTGAGGAGATGGTCTTGCCTATGCCCGTTGGAGCTTGAATAAATACGTTCTTCTCCTTGACGATGGCACGATAGATGGACTTTATCATCTTCTCCTGCCCTTCCCTCACTTCAGTATATGGGAAAGGTACTTTTCTTGCTCTTGGAAGTATATTATTTTTACGATCAAGCATCAGCTTTCCGTAAAAATCGGCGCGTTCAAGAAGCTCAAAATAGTCCTTTTTAAGTTGATCTATAGAGAAAGAATCCTCAATTATTTTTATTTTTTTGCTATCGCTAAAGCAGAATATCACTCTCACGTCAACGCGGCTGAGCGAATACTTGCTTGCATAAAAATATGCATGAGTTTTAATCAGCGCTATATCGTAATTATCGGGAAATGAGGCGCCATCAAAAAATCTGCGCTCCACAAATCTGTCAACGAAGCCAAGCTCTCCCTTTCTATATGCGCGGTGAGCTTTGGCACTGATTGTATAATAAGTTCCGTTTATTTGCACGGTATTGGACATCTCATATTGGGCGCGAAGCGGCTCGTACGCTCTGTCATAATCGGGAAGCTGGGATAGGAAGACATCAAAGCTCCGACTCTCAATATTCATATTATTCGGTGGGCGCGAATCAAGATCACTTGGGCGCGAAACAAGCACGCAAAGTTCCTCTGCGCTCATCTCTATTGAATATTCGTTTTCGTTAAAGTGCATCTCCTCGCCCCCTTCCTTTTAACCTAACTAATATAGTTTATCATATAATCCCAAAATCGTCAACAAATTTCCATTATTTTAGCACTATCTTTTTTACCGTCTTTAGATTATAATATCAGTGAGGAGGTGAAAAGCATGGAGCTTATACTGATAAATGAAAATAAACTGAAAATAATTCTTTCAAGTGACGAGATGGAAAGATTCGATCTTGATGAAAATGAATTTCATCTCTGCATATCGAATTCAAGGCAAATCCTTGAGAGAATACTTATAGAACATGGGCGCCACGATCTTTTGAATTTCACCAAGGGTGCAAAGCTCCTTTTGCAGCTATATCCCGATAAAAACGGCGGTTGCGAGCTATACGTGACGCGACTTTACATAGAAAATTCTCTTGAAGAAAATGGGGAAAAGGATGATTTTGAGAAAAATCCGCAGAGTGTGGCACTATTGCCCGAAAGAACATCAAAAAGCAATGATGAGATCGGCTCGGTTTGCTATAGCTTTTTGAATATTGCGGACGTTATCTCTGCCTCGCGTGCTATTTTGTGCTACAACGAATTTTTTGAAAGCACGTTATACGTAACGGAGGAAAAAAAGCCCTTTTTATTTATTTCGGCGCCACATCGGATAAATAAAAAAAGTCCCCCGTTTTCCGTTCTGTCGGAATTTGGGGAGCTTGAAAACAGCGAGAGAGCATCTCTGTTTTTGCTTGAGCGCGGTGATTGCATAATAAAGCAAGGCGCAGTTGAAATTTTGGCATCCTTGTAAAACAAAAGAGCAAGCCAATCGGCTTGCTCTCTGGAGCTGCTAATCAGAATCGAACTGATGACCTCGTCATTACCAATGACGTGCTCTACCGACTGAGCCATAGCAGCATATTCACTTGACTTTGACATTATATCACACGAAGGACAAAAAATCAAGTGTTTTTTGAAATTTTATTTTATCTTTTTTTACTCTTGAAAATCAATATTTGTTTTGTCTATGTATTTTTATTATTTGATTGGGATTTTTCATATTAATATAATAGAAAACTGCAAGTTTCGACTTGCAGTTTTCTATTGTTTATTTGCAGATAAGACTGAGCATAGCGCCCCTTCTTCCCTTTTGGCGTCTGTGAGAATAGAACAAATCGGCATCGCAGCAGGTGCATTTTTCACTAACGTCAATGTTTGATTTTGGAATGCCGCATTCGTTCAATATTTCAAGATTCATACCCTTGAGATTAGCAAAATACGAGCCGTTTCCTTTTTGAATTATAAATTTGTTTTCGTAGTTTTGTCCAAGTTTATTTTTGATTTCATTAGCAAAATCAATTCCCACCTCGTAGCAACACACATCTATACAAGCACCGATGGCAACGTATATATTCTCCCTTTTAACTCCAAGAGAAATAAGAGAGTCAATTGCGTTTTTCACTATGCGCGCCGCCGTTCCTCGCCAGCCCGCATGAACCGCCGCTACAGCTACGACCTCATCCGATGCATTTCTACCCTCAATAAGAATAGGAACGCAATCAGCCGTTTTTATTCCTATAGGCAGATCGTTCTCCGAGGTAACGTATCCGTCACACTCAAAGGCAGAGGCAAGGTAATATCCTTCACCCGCATCGGAGTGGGTGACGGTTTTCACATCTGCAGAATGTATTTGAGGTACGCTTATGACCTTTTTTGCATCTACGCCAAGAGCATCCGCAAAGAAATCAAGATTTTTAAGCACCGTTTCCCTTTCATCCCCTCTGCCAAAGGCAAGATTTAAGGAGCTTGTGTGAGGGAGGGTGGAAAAACCTCCGATCCTTGTTGAAAATCCGTGTCTTGATTTTAGCAGTGTGCTTTCAAAATATACTATGCCGTTTTTTTCTATGCGCCGAAGCATATATCAATGCTCACTCTCTGCCGCATCACCCTTAACTGCAATAAGCTGCTCGGCATAGGGCAAGCTCATTATCCAATCGCACATATCGTGCCATTCGTGAAGCTTATGTGTTCTTCTTGCATAATACATATTGATAAGGTTTTCGTAGTTGAGAGTTACTGTTCTCATCTGATTATAGGATGTGGGCAGCATTTGGATCATATTTATCCATGCCTGCTTATTCTTTTTATCCTCACAGAACTTAATACGCTCGCCCTCCATATAAGCAATAACTGCATCAAGCATTGCAAGTCCGTTTTCATCCATCTTTTCGCAAGAAAAGTCAGCTCTTTCAAAGGATTTGGCATGTATCTTGTGCATTGTTGAGCAAGAATTTGCAACAGTTCCCACCTTATACGTGTCAAACTCCTTCCACCAATAAAGAGGAGCGGTAATATCAACGCTCACAAATATCTGACGGAGAAATTTTCTATGGTCATTGCCCGCTTTTGCAAGGCGCACGGCAAGGTCAAGATCATTGGAACCAAGCACAAACTGACCGTTTTCATCATAATAGCTATCACTTCTGCCCCAGCTGTTGAGGGGATTTCTTGCTCCGCGAATTGCATTTTCTATATTCATAACGCTGACGCGCTCTATTTTGATCATATTTTATCCTCCTGAATGTAATAATTTAATTAATTATAACATATTAAAATAAATTATTCAATAGGACTTGAAAAAATAACGGATTTGTGTTACAATATCGTAAATATATCTATTTGGAGAAAAAATTATGATAAATAACGAAAAAATTTGCTTTTCAGGAGTTCAGCCATCGGGTAATCTGACTATCGGCAACTATCTTGGTGCAATTCAGAATTTCCCCCGCTACTCCGAAGAATATAAATGCTTCTACTGTGTTGTGGACAACCACGCCATCACAGTTCGTCAGGTGCCCGCGGAGCTTCGCCGCAGAACCTATGAAACGCTTGCGCTCTATATGGCTTGCGGACTTGATCCCGAAAAGAACACGCTCTACGTTCAAAGCCACGTGCCCGCTCACACGGACCTCGCTTGGATGCTCAACTGCTTTACTATGTTCGGGGAGCTTTCCCGTATGACTCAGTTTAAGGACAAGAGCGCGCGCCACGCGGACAATATCAATGCAGGACTTTTCACATATCCCGTGCTTATGGCGGCTGATATTCTTCTCTACCAGACGGACGTAGTTCCCGTTGGTGTCGACCAGAAGCAGCACCTTGAGCTTGCTCGCGATATTGCCGCAAGATTCAATCAGCTCTATCCCGACACGTTTACGATTCCTCAACCGATGCTCTCAAAATCGGGTGCGAAGATCAATTCGCTTGCAGATCCCACGAAGAAAATGAGTAAATCGGATGAAAATACCAATGCTGTTGTATATATTCTTGATGACAAGGATACAATAATAAGGAAATTCAAGAGAGCCGTTACAGACAGTGACACAGTTGTAAGATATGCTGAGGGTAAGGACGGAATCAACAATCTTATGACTATCTATTCCTGCTTTACGGGTAAGACCATTGAGGAGATCGAACGCGAATTTGACGGTCGCGGATACGGTGATTTCAAACTCGCAGTAGGTGAAGCGTGTGCGGACGCTCTCGCTCCCGTTCAGGCGCGCTACAACGAGCTTATCGCAGACAAGGCATTCCTTGAGGCGCAGATGAAGAAGGGCGCGGACGAGGCAAGCTACTATGCAAGAAAGACTCTCTCAAAGGTTAAGAGAAAGCTTGGCTTTGTACAGATATAATGGATTCATCGCACTGATACAATTGAATAATACATATTAAACCAATTAAACCCCTTTGATACATAAATCAAAGGGGTTTTGTATGTTTTTGGTATATTTTTCGATATTTTTTGCTGCTTTTTTACTTTCGCGCGCTCTTTTTAAGCCCGCAATCTCTCTTTCTTACAAGGTGGGAGCAATCGACACTCCCAACAATAGAAAAATACACACGCGCGCTACGGCACGCGGCGGTGGACTGACTTTTTTCGTGGCATTTACAGTGATACTGCTAATGCTACCCATCGACGTAAACTTCAAGGTGGCTCTTGCACTCGGCGGAACAACCACTTTTTTGATAGGATTTTGGGATGATGCGACCTCGCTTTCGCCATTTCAAAAGTTAGCGGGGCAATTTTTAGGCGCGGCGGTTTACATTATATTGCGCGGCGAAATGGGAATCGCAGAGGGTGCGATGATCTTATTCTGGCTCGTTTTTATAGGAAATTCCATTAACCTTTCCGACGGAATCGACGGATTGGCGAGCGGAATTACCGCTTCGCAATCAATTTGCCTTGCTGCGCTTGGATTGATAGTGGGCAATTTGGACGTTTGGGTATGCTCCCTCTTACTACTTGGTGCAATACTTGGATTTTTGCCGCGCAATTTTCCCAACGCCAAGATATTCATGGGAGATGGCGGCGCGCTCTTTCTCGGATTTACGCTTGGCGCGCTTTCATCGGATCTTGTTTCCAATGCTCCATCTCCGATTTTAGTGCTTTCCGTATATCTGATATTCAGAATGCCGAACGCCGATGCCGTAAGTAGCTTTGTAAGGCGCGCTATAAAAAGAAAAAATCCCTTTAGTGCCGATCGCGGACATTTTCATCACCGCCTACTCGATTGGGGATTTTCAAAAGAATGCGCCGCACTCGCTCTTACCACAGCCACACTATTTTTAGGATTTGTGGGTGTTTTGATAGCGTTGATGGGTATATAAATAAAGGCTGGTCCACAAAAAAGCAGACCAGCCGTTTTGTTTAGTTATAAGTTACTGTGCCATCCATAGCTATAGTTCCATCTGTACAGATTATGGTGAATACAGATTCTGTGTTTTTATTCCAATCTGCTTCTTTTTCAATCTTATTCCAATCCTCGACTGTGCCGTCATAATACAATGCTTCTATGTTAGAAGAAGCATAGAAGATTTGACGTCCAATATAATTTACGCTTCGGGGAATTGATATTGTTTTTAAATTAAGACACCCTGAAAAAGATTCCGTTAATATTTTGGCAACACCCTCTGGAAGAACAAAAGAATCGTTTGTTTTCCCACACGCATAATTTACAAAAATGGTATTATTATCAGAATACAAATGTCCATCAATTGATGATAATGCAGGATTGTCAATATCAACATCTATATTGGCTAAATTGGTGTACATAAGTGGAGAAAAACCAATTTCTATAACAGAAGCTGGAAAATATATTTTTGTTAAAGATAGACACACAGCAAACGCTTTTTTGCCAATGATCGTCAAAGAATTGGGAAGGGTTAATTCTTGAAGAGATTGACATCCGGCAAATGCAAAATCACCAATTTCTTTTACTGTGTTTGGTATATTTATTGAGGTCAGTCTTTGACACAATGTAAATGAATAATCTCCTATTTTTACCAGTTTTTCCGGAAGATTAACAGTTATGAGGCTTTCGCAATAAGAAAAAGCTGCATATTCAAGACTTTGGAGATTTTTCGGAAAAGTCACACTTGATAAGCTTTCGCAATAATCAAAGCAATACTCTCTAATTTTTATCACGCCCTCAGGAATACGAACCGTTCTAAGCTGTTTACAACCCTGAAAAGCATATTTACCTATTGTTGTTATACTATCCGCACCTGAAAACGATTCAATATCGGTGCCTTGAAATGCATAGTCGGCAATTGCAGTAACTTTATAACCTCCTATGTGAGAAGGAATAACCAAATCTTTAGAAGAATAAGTTCCTAATCCTGTGATAGTGCAGGTTTTGCCATCACTGTTTACTTTATATTCAAGTCCATTATTTCCGTCAGTGCATGCAACAATGGCAATACAAGATAACATCAATACTGCTATCAATATTTTTGAAGTTATTCTCGAATAAATGTTGGATTTCATATTATTCTCCTAACAAATCTTTATTTTGAAAAAGCTATTTACTGAAAGCTCCTTATATCAGCATTATTTCTATTGATACCAGAAGCTCGTTTGCTTATTAACACGATATTTCTACTTGTATTATAATACGAGGGCATAGGCTTTGTCAAGAGATACGTTATTCTTTACAAGCATATACTATGCAAAATCAATATACAAAAAGTGTTATCCGATTTGGATAACACTTTATATATTTTGTTGTTTTACATATTTTTATCCATATACTTCCAATAGGTCTTTATGTAAACCACGCCCGACCACACGGTCATAACGAGTGTTACAGCGGCGGATGCCACTGTGATGGGATAATAACCAAGGAAGAACAAGAAATTGATTTTTGCAAGCACGGGCTCAAGGAGCACTGCCATTACGCAAACGATCTGTGAAACTGTTTTTACCTTGCCGAGCATATTCGCCGCAACTACGATATTCGCATTCTTTGCTGCGATAAGTCTAATAGATGCCACTGCAAGCTCACGAAATACTGTAACCATAACGAGCCACATGAAAATGTTAAAGAGGAGCGCGTTTGAATGGTCACGGTACATAATGCACATCATAGCAGAGATAACCATAAACTTATCTGCAAGGGGATCAAGGAATTTGCCAAAATCCGTAACGAGTCCATGCTTTCTTGCAATCTTTCCGTCAAGCAAATCGGTGATAGCCGTTGCAATGAAAATAAATGCGCCGAGAATATTCGTAACAATATTTACAGGCAAAAGCAAAACCACAATTATAACAGGAACTAAACAAAGTCTTAAAACTGTAAGCTTATTCGGTAAATTCATACTCAAGTCCTCTTTCTATCAGTATATCTTTTCTGCTGCGCCGCAGAGATCGTATTCAATAACTTCTTCTATTCTAACGTCAACGAACGTTCCTGCCTTGATGCCTTTTTTGCCGGTGAAATATATCTTTCCGTCAATATCGGGGGCATCGGCGGCACTTCTACCAAAATATGCTTCGCTTACAGGATCGTATCCCTCGCAAAGCACTTTAACCAAGGTGCCGAGCTTCTTTTCGTTATATTCCTCATTGATAATGAGCTGATCCCTCATAATGATGTCATATCTATCCTGCTTTATCTGCTCGTCGATCTGCTCCATCTTATAGGCAGGTGTTCCCTCTTCTCTTGAATAAGTGAACACTCCAACATGCTCGAATCTCTGCTTGTTTACAAATTCGCAAAGCTCATTAAAGTCCTCGTCGGTCTCGCCCGGAAAGCCCACTATAAATGTAGTTCTTATAACTACTCCGGGAATCTCTTTTCTGAGGCGGGATACCGCATCATTAATAACTGCGCTACCGCCGTGACGGTTCATCTTTTTAAGAACACCGTCGGAAATGTGCTGCATGGGAAGATCAATATATTTGCAAACCCTATCGTTATCACGAATCTCAGCAACAAGCTCGTCCGTGATCTTATCGGGATAGCAATAGAGGATTCTAAACCAAGGAATATTTGTTTCCTCACTAAGTCTATGCAAAAGCGCTGCGAGCTTATACTCACCGTAAAGATCCTGACCGTATCTTGTGGTGTCCTGTGCAACAAGCGTGAGCTCCTTACATCCAAGTGCCTCAAGATCCTTCGCCTCTTTGATTATATCCTCCATAGGACGCGAGCGAAAACGACCGCGAATCGATGGAATGGCACAATAGGTACATCTGTTATCACAGCCCTCGGCAATCTTAAGATATGCCGCATATTCGGGAGTGGTAAGCACTCTGTCACCGCCAAGACGAACGCAGTTCTTATCTTCAAACGAGGTATATCTCTCGCCCTCAAGAACTTTACCAACCGCCTCAACGATATTGTGGATACTGCCAACGCCAAGCACGGCATCGACCTCGGGAAATTCATCAAGTATATCGTTGCGATATCTCTCTGCAAGGCAACCTGTGACTACAAGTCCCTTTAAATCTCTATTTTCCTTAAGCCAAGCAATATCGAGGATATTATCAATGGCTTCTTTTTTGGCGGATTCAATAAATCCGCAAGTATTTATTATTACAACGTCCGCTTCAGTTTCGTCCGCGGTGATCTCATAGCCCGCCATTACGAGCTCATGAAGCATTACCTCGGCATCAAGCTGATTTTTCGGACATCCAAGGGAAACAAATCCTATTTTCATTTGTAACCTTTCATTTATTCACAAATTTATTCATTTTATTTTAACACAGCCAATATAAAAAGTCAATAGGATTAAAGAAAATCCTTGCCTTCCTTTTTTCGATTATTTTTTCATTTTTTATCGGTGTTTTTTGATTTTTTTATTGAAAAAATATTAACTTTGTGTTATACTGTCCTTGTATTTTTTATAATATTATTTTCTTTTTGGAGGAATTATGAAAAAGGATCTTTCTAAAGTGGCAAAGGTGCTCATCTCCGAGGATGAGCTCAAGCAAAAAATCAAAGAGATTGCGGCACAAATAACTAATGATTACAACGGCGAGGAGGTTCTTTTCGTCGGTATTCTCAAGGGATGCATTCACTTTTATTCCGATCTTACTCGCGAGATAGATCTTCCCCTCACTATGGACTTTATGTCGATCTCAAGCTACGGCGCGGGAACGACGTCATCGGGCGAGGTTAAGGTGCTTAAGGACCTTGACAAGAGTATCTGCGGTAAAAACGTAATCATCGTTGAGGACATCATCGATAGCGGAAACACCCTTTCCTACCTCAAGAGATCCCTCTCATCACGTCAACCCAAATCCATAAAGATCTGCACTCTTCTTGACAAGCCCTCAAGAAGAAAGGTTGATATTACTCCCGACTACTGTTGCTTTGAGATTCCCGACGAGTTCGTTTTCGGATACGGTCTTGACGTAGATCAGCAATACAGAGGCAAAAAGAATATATATATTCTCGATCCCGAGGATTATCCAGAATAATGATAGAAATCTTACACAAAAGCAGGGATTTTATCGTTTGCGTTAAGCCACAGGGTGTGCCTTCGCAGCCCGATCCCTCCGATTCTGCAAACATGGTATCACTTTTGCAAGAGCAACTTCGGGAGAGTGGCGAAAATGACAGTATTTTCGTTGTACACCGTCTTGACAGAGCTACGGGTGGAATTATGGTATATGCGCGCAACAAAAGCGCTGCGGCGGAATTTTCGCGTCTTATAGCCGAAAAGGATGGCTTTGAAAAGCATTATCTGACTATAGTTTCGGGTGCTCCGCCGGAAAAATGCGGCACAATGGTGGATTATCTCTACAAGGACAGTGCCCAAAAAAAGGCATTCGTTATCAAGAACGAACGCAAGGGCTCAAAGCTCGCTTCCCTTGATTACGAGGTCATTGACACGCGCATCAAGGATGAAAAGGTATTTTCCCTTATAGCTATCAAGCTCAATACGGGAAGATTTCATCAAATAAGAGCGCAGCTATCCTCACGAGGAATGCCGATATACGGTGATGGCAAATACGGCAGTCGCGAAAAAGCTCCCCATTTTGCACTTTGGGCAAATAAAATCCGCTTTACATTCAAGGGTAAAACCTTTGAATTTGAAAAGGCACCCAAATGGGATTACACTATATATTAATAAAAAATTAGGTGGCTCGGATCTCCGAGCCACCTTTAATTTATTTATTGATATATTATTCAGCAGACTGTTCTGCCTGTGCAGCGCGCTCTGCCTTCCAAGCAGCCATAGCGGCACGCTTTTCGGGATTGATATCCCAGATAAATCGGAATGCAATCCAAGATCCCATAGCGATAATTGCAGGGATAAGGATACACATAGCCTTGATACCGAAAATAGCGGAATCGGGCTGTGAAACAACTACATCCTCAGGATGAGCAATGTAACCGAACCAGCTGAGCATAACAACCGCAAGAGAACCCGAAAGTGTTTGACCTATGCGGCGCGTAAGAGAGAATACACCGTAGATAGAGCCCTCGGAGCGCTTACCTGTAAGATATTCGTTGTAGTCGATGGATTCACCGACAAGACCCCACTGAAGCTGTACGGAAAGAGTGATAAGACCTGTGCCGATACCGGACCAAATAATATAAAGAATGGGGATCATATTTTCAACAAGCATTGCGTAAACAAAGAGCAAGACGAGCATAATACATCCAATAAGAATCATTGTACGAATGATCTTAACAAGGTCGATCTTCTTAGCAAGAATGGGAACTACTATCATACCGCCAAACATAATGGGCATACTGATTGCAGTACCGATGGATGCATATACAATAGCACCGAGAACATCAGAATACATATATGTTGCCGCACCCTGTGCGATACCCTGTACAAAGCAAATACAAATTGAGTGAATGCAAAGAGCAAGATAGGAACGGTTAACCTTAAATACGTTAAGAATATCAGTAATCTTGATCTTTTCAGCTTCTTTCTCTTCCTCGGTCTTAACCGCATTTTGAGCAGCAACGTTACGCTCAACGGTAAAGAGATAATGGAAGAACACAAGAAGACATCCAAGAACTGCTGCTGCAATAGCTGCAACTGCATAACCAAGCTTTGTTTCACCAAGAAGCTCAAGGATTACAGGAATAGCCATCATACCCACTGCTCCACCTACTGTAGAACCAAATCCACGAGCGGATGACAAGGATGCACGCTCAGCATCGTTAGTTGCCATTACACCGAGAAGTGATCCCATACCGATGTTCATAATCGTATAACCAAGCTCGAATACGATCTTGGAAACGAAGAGAATTACAGTACAAAGGAGACCGTCGAAGAGTGTGGGAAGTGTGAATAACGAAATAAGTCCGATTGCCAATACGGGAATAGATCTGAGAATCCAAGGACGGAACTTATTTGATTTGTTTTTGGACTTGGCAAACATAACGTCCATAAAAGTACCAACGAGCGGATCGTTGATTGCATCCCAAATATTCCATACCAACAAAATACCGGCATAAACAAAGGGATTTACGCCAAGAACGTTACGTGAAAAACGTTCAAGATAAGTGATTACCAATAACATGCAAACGCCGCCTGCATCGCCACAGCCGTAGCCGATATGATGAAGGGCGCCCAGTTTGGTGACAGGTTTCTTTGTCATTTTGAAATTCCCTCCGAAAATATTTTGCGAAATCGCCGCAATTATTATATCACAAATTAATTTCTTTGTCAATAATAATTAAAAAACAACTCGCGAAGCGGGATTTTTTGTTAATTTAATATAAAATTTACAAAAATTAGCAAAACCCCGACGGAATTTCCGTCGGGGTATATTTGTTTATTTGGTTAAGTTATTTCAAATTTATGCATTTTCTGCATGGCGCTCTGCAAGATCAGCGTTCATCTCATCAAGAGTCTTCTTGTCAAGATTGTAGATAACTCCAAGACCTACGAACAACATTACACCGGCCACAAGATAAAGAATTGCAACGAGGAAACGTGTATTCTGTGCAAAATCCCAGCTCAACCACTCAACGTTGATTACATTGTATTTGCCATTTGCATCAAGAGCATCCGTGTATGTCTTTCCATCGGACAAGAGATTAGCATTATTTACATAGCCCATTACCTGCATAATCGTCAATGCAATCGCAGGTCCAACACCCTGAGCAAGCTTTCTGAAGAAGGAATGGAGTGAATATACAACTCCCTCTTCTCTCTTGCCTGTTTTCCACTCATTATAGTCAATAGCATCTCCCATCATAGCCCAAGAGATAGTTGAGTAAATACCCAAGCCAAGAGCCATGATAAGCTGTGCAATGATGAAAACAACAAGGTCAATAGCTGTATTTTCTTCTGTTACGGGAATTATTCCCAAAGGAGCAAGCAAAAGAACCGCAGCGCCTACAATATAGCACAAAGCTCCTATCTTAGACATTTCCTTTTTACCGTATTTTGTAACCATTTTACGAGCAAGAGGTGTAAACAAAACGATTGGGAGCATAGCAAAAGCGCTCACCACACCTGAAATGTCAGGATTATCAAAATATATCTGGAAGGTTACAGCTACAGCAGTAGATGCACCCTGCATACCGATGAACATACCCATAGCAGCAACAGTTGCACCAACCGCAGCACGGTTTTTAAGGAAGTTACCCATAGCTTCAAATATATTGAACTTCGGCTGATCTTCATTAACGTTAATTTCAGTATCAACGCGAACCACTGTGTTCTTAATCATAAACTGGAAGCAAATGAATCCAAGAACGCCCATAACGAGAGCCGCAATAAACACCATAGGACCGTTAAGGGATTTGTCTTCATTATATACAAGCATAGGAAGAATAACCATAGGTACTAAGTTACCTACCATACCACCAACAGATCTCCATGCAGAAAGTGAAGCGCGGTCAGCAGGCTCCTTGGAAATCAAGGAAAGAAGAGAACCGTAGGGCACGTTTGCAACAGTATAGAAAGCGTCCCAGATAACGTATCCTGCCATAAAGATGATGATTCTCGCCCATTCGGGAGCTTGGGGAATTGGAAGGAAGCAACATGCACCACCAATAATAAGACCTATAGAACCAGCCCAAATATACTGAAGAAATTTATTTCTCTTATATTTGTGTCTATCCGAGTCGATAATCGTACCTATAAGTGGGTCGTTAATAGCATCCCACACCTGAAGAATAACGATCAAAATTGAATACCAAGCGCTAAGACCCATTACCTGAGTCCAGAACAAAGGCATAATTGTACCCTTAAGCGCAAAGCTCATATTACAACCAAGGTCGCCGGCTGCATACGCTAAGTTATCGCGCATACCGTATTTACGATAACCGTTTGCATCAAGCTCAATGGTTTTTTGTTTTTTAGCCATAAAATCCTCCAAAATATTTTTAGCGAAAATTCGCGAGAATATTATATCATAAATAACTATTTTTGTCAATAATATTGCATAATTATATTGCCAAAATAATATGAACGATGTTGAAAAAGCACAAAATTCAATATATGTTGAAAGTTTGAGTTTTTTATTGACTTTTATTTATTTTTTGTTATAATATAAAATGTAATACAATGCGAAATTATGTTTATTTATAATTTTAGGAGGAATTTTAGATGAGATCCATTCTTAATTTTAACAGTTCTTGGAGCTTCTTTAAGGCAACCGCTGACATCAACGTTGCCGAGGGCGCAGAGCTTGTTAATCTCCCCCATTCTTGGAACGCTACTGACGGTCAGGACGGCGGAAATGACTATTTCAGAGGTTCTTGTGTTTACAAAAAGCAATTTTCAAGAGCCGAACTTCCCTCTCGCGATCTTCACTACCTTGAAATTCAAGGTGCTAACTCTTCTGCTGACGTTTATCTTAACGGCAAGCATCTCGCTCACCACGACGGCGGTTACTCTACGTGGAGAGTAAATCTTACCGCAGACCTTGCTGACGAAAATACTCTTGCCATCGTTGTTGATAACTCTCCCAACGAAATTGTTTATCCTCAGATGGCTGACTTCACATTCTACGGCGGTATCTACAGAAACGTTAATATTATCTCCGTAAATGCTGCTCACTTTGATCTTGACTACTACGGTGCTCCCGGCATCAAGATCACTCCCACAGTTGACGGTGCTAATGCAAACGTTGAGATCGAGGTATTTTCAACAGAGCTCCCCGAGGGTGCTGAATATCTTTACACAGTTTGCGACAAAGAAGGCAACATAGTTGCAGAAACACGTTCAACCGCTAAGGTGGTTAACTTCACTATCGAAAGCGTTCATCTTTGGCACGGAAGAAAGGATCCTTACCTCTACTGTACAACTGCTTCCATCGTAAGTGGTGACGAGGTACTCGACAACGTTTCCTCTCGCTTTGGTTGCAGAAGCTTTAAGATCGATCCCGAAAACGGATTCATTCTCAACGGCGAGGAATATCCCCTTCGCGGTGTTTCCCGTCACCAGGACCGTCTTGGCATAGGTAACGCTCTCCTTCCCGAGCATCACAAGGAGGATATGGACTATATCTTCGAAATGGGTGCTACGACCATCCGTCTTGCTCACTATCAGCACGATCAGTATTTCTATGATCTTTGCGATGAATACGGTATGGTTATATGGGCAGAGATTCCTTACATTTCAAGACATATGCCCACAGGTCGAGAAAACACCATTTCTCAAATGAAAGAGCTTATTTCTCAAAACTACAACCATCCTTCAATCGTAGTTTGGGGTCTTTCAAACGAGATCTCTATTGCCGGCTCGGATAATGATCTTCTTGAAAACCATAAAATCCTTAACAATCTTTGCCACGAAATGGACAAGACTCGTCTTACAACCATTGCTGCAGTTTCCATGTGTAAGATGGACGATCCCTATATCCAGATTCCCGACGTTGTTTCCTATAACCACTACTTCGGCTGGTACGGCGGCGAAACATCCATGAACGGACCTTGGTTTGACAAGTTCCACGCTACACATCCCACAATTCCGATCGGTTGTTCCGAATACGGTTGCGAGGCACTCAACTGGCACACAAGTGAGCCTCGTCAGGGTGACTATACTGAAGAATATCAGGCATACTACCACGAAGAACTCATCAAGCAGCTCTTCTCAAGAAAATATATGTGGGCTACACATGTTTGGAATATGTTCGACTTTGGCGCCGATGCAAGAGCAGAGGGCGGTGAAAACGGACAGAACCACAAGGGTCTTATGACCATGGACAGAAAGTATAAGAAGGATTCATTCTATGCTTACAAGGCATGGCTCCGTTCCCCCGAAGAAGCTCCATTCGTTCACCTTTGCGGCAAAAGATACGTTGACAGAGTTGAGGACGTTACAAAGGTAACTGTTTACTCCAACCTTCCCGAGGTTGAGCTCTTCGTTAACGGCGAGTCCATCGGCAAGAAGACCGCTCCCGATCACTTCTTCTACTTCGACGTTAAGAACGAAGGCGAAAGCACGATCGTTGCAAAAGCAGGCGAATTTACCGACGAGGGCAAAATCCGCAAGGTTGCTGAGATGAATATGGATTACGTACTTGTTGAAAAAGGCGCAATTCTTAACTGGTTCGACGTTGAAGCTCCCGAAGGACGCTTCTCTCTTAACGACAAGCTCGGTGACATCATAAAGACACTCAGAGGTAAGCTCTGGTTCGGCGGACTTCTTTTGACATTCAAGAAAAAGATGGATGAAAATAAGAAGAACAAAGACAAGGACGGCAAGGGCGGCGGCTTTAGTGTCGATATGTCCGCAATGGGCGGATTGATGGATATGATGGGAAGCTTTACAATTCTTCGTCTTACTTCCATGATAGGTATGGCTAACATCTCCTTTACAAAGGAAGAGCTTCTTAAGATGAACAAAAAGCTCAACAAGATCAGAAAGCCCAAAAACCAAAAATAATTAAATTCTAAAGGGAAAGCAATTTTGCTTTCCCTTTTTTATTGCAATTCTTCTTTTAGAGTCCTTAGTATCTTTTTTTCCTCGCGAGAAACCTTGACTTGAGAAAGTCCAAGCATATCCGCCACCTGCTGTTGAGTCATATTTCGATAGTAACGGAGGGTTATTATCTGCTTCCAATTCGTAGGAAGCTTGGCTATAGCTTGTCCGAGCGCGATGCGATCGTTTAGCTTTTCTATTTCTCTATCCGGAGATGCAAGCTGGCTCTCAAGAGTCAGTTTTTCGTCCTCGCCAAAGCTTTCGGACAGTGATGATATTGGATTTATCGTTTCGAGTGCGATTGCGGCGTCCTCGATCGATATTTCGCATATTGCGGCAAGCTCTCCAATAGACGGCTCCCTGCCCTCGTCAGTGAGAATTTTATTTCGTACTCTGCCAAGCTCCGCAGAAAGTCGCTTATAAACGCGGCTTATCTTGACGGGTCCGTCATCTCTAAGGTGACGCTTTATCTCGCCCATAATAAGAGGCACTGCGTAGGTTGAAAAGGCGACCTCGCGCTCAAACTGAAAGGAGCGCACCGCTTTTATCATACCTATAGTGCCTATTTGTATTAGATCCTCGACCTCGGCTCCCCTATCGCGAAATCGAAAGGCAATTGAACGGACGAGTCCCATATTTTCTTCAATTATTGCTTCAAGCGCGAGCATTGCATCAGCTTCATCGTATCCCTGCGCGCGTCGTATGAGGTCGAGGTTTCTTGTTCCTCGCTCCGTTTTTATTGCATTCATTATGCCTCCGATTTGTTTTGATTTGATTGATAAATTGGGATTTAGCGCGCACTGTGTTCGCACTGACCAAACGATTAAAAAAGTTTTTTGGTTACTTTTTCTCAAAAAAGTAACCGCCCGCCGCGTAGGCGAAAAAACGCCATTTCTTTTTTGCCAAGCTTTTTTCTTTGTGGCTATTTTGCCAAA
>JBGVNP010000063.1:0-64025 GCA_045125655.1 Eubacteriales bacterium
CTTGATTTCTGGATCAGCTGTGAGTCGTCCACATAATACGACTTTGTTGAGATTAAGGTTTGACATTTTGTTTACCTTCCTTTTCTTAAAGTTTCATATATTCTTCAAGCCCTATAGGCGTGAATCCTCGGGAAATGCTGCCCCCCCACCCACCCCGTCGGGGGGCGCATGGGGGTAAGGAGTTTTTGCTACAACATCAGATAGCAAAAAACAGAACAAATAGCCAACTTTTTTTAGTTAGTACCTGTTAAGTTAGATTATAACATTAAGAATTAATAATTTTTCAACTAAAATCTCTTTTCAAATCTGAAAAAATATGGTATAATAAAACGATTAAAAAATTTGGAGAAATAATATGAAATTCTTAAAGCAATCGCTTATTATACTGCTTATAGTAAGTATGCTGTTTTCGTGCGAGTTTTTTGTGCCCAACGGCACCGATAACAGCACAGGAAACGGAAGTGGCAGTACTTCATCTACTACTATACCTACAATCAATCCGACAACAACCAATCCGACAACAACCAAGCCAACCACTACTAATCCTAAGGATGAACCGACATTCGATCCCGATGCTGACGTTCTGCCCAAACCCGCAACAGACCCATATGCAAATGTTTCAGAAGATGATTTTTATAAAAACTATACTCCTGCCACAAGCTATTGGGATGCATACTATAGAACGCTTCACAACTTGATGTCGGGTTCTATTGATGATCAGGATCAAGAGCCGACCATATCGGACTATCAGCCAATGGAAAACGGACTTTTTGTAAGAAATACAAGCGCACTCTATTCATCCGACGGAAATATATATTATGTGATTGATGCTAACGGAAATATCGTCAATAAGATATATAAAGGCGCCGCCTACGTTACACTTGAAGAGGTAGCGGCATATGTCTTTGCCTTCGGTGACGTACCCGCCAACTATGACGATTATAAATACACAAAGCCAACGAGCAGTCCTTGGGGAAAATACTTAAGAGTCAATAACACATATTTTTCGGGAAACACATCCAAATACCCGTATGAGCCGGTGCTGCCCGATATTTCGGGATGCGGAGGAAGTCTTGATTACTATGAAATAGATATCGGCACAACAGGAACTGATTGCGATCCAAGATATACTCCCGCAATTTACAATAACGGCAGTAAAATAGAACGCGGTGCGGCTCGTATTGTTTATACCCGATATGATAAAAACGGAAATGAGATAATCGAACTTGACGAAAAATATCTTTTCTATACCTATAACCACTATAATGATTTCCAAGAATATCTTAATTATGAAGGTGGTTGGGGAGAGATGTTCGGCAATATAACGGGCGGTGGAACTATTTCAAGCAAATACGATTATAATCCCACGCCCTATGTTAAGGTTGTCAGAAGAAATCTCTTCATATCAAATGTATCACAAACTGCCAAGGTTGAGATCGTTTACCTCACCTTCATTTACTTTGATAAAAAATATTATTACGAAAATGTAGCTTAAGGAGAAATTATGAATTTACAGGAAGCAATTAAAGAATTATATAATTGGCAATCAAAGCTTAGCGCATATAACCACGCGATGTCCATAATTTATTATGACGGCTCAACAGTTGCTCCAAAAAAGACCGCAGCAAACCGCGGACATGCATTGGGTATTCTCAGTGAGGAAGCATATAATCTTACGACCAACGATAAAACTGTTGAGATGCTTGAATTTCTTGATGCTCATAAGGATGAGCTTGAAGAAAAGGAGCAGAGAATAGTATACCTTGCCTATAAGGGAATGAAGGAAATGAAAAAAATTCCCATCGAGGATTATATCGCATATCAGGCACTTCTTGTTGAGGCGGACGACGTGTGGCATACCGCGAAGGAAACCGATGATTTTGAGCTTTTCCGCCCCTATCTTGAAAAGATGTTTGAATATAACAAGAAATTTGCAAAATATTGCGCTCCCGAAAAGCACCCATATGATTATTGCCTTGATCAGTATGAAAAGGGCTTGACAATGGAAAAATGCGACGAGTTTTTTGCAACTCTTAAGTCAAAAATAGTTCCTCTTATAAAGAAGATCGGCGAAGCACAGCAGGTTGACGATTCTTGCATCCACGGTGATTTTGATGAGCTTGCACAAGAAAAATTTTCTCTTAAACTTATGGAGATAATGGGTATCGACCTCGGTATCTGCGGACTCGGTACTACCGAGCATCCCTTCACAACAAGCATCGGTTCTCACTACGATGTAAGAATCACCACCAACTACGATAGAACAAATTTCGCATCCTCAATGTTCAGTGTTATCCACGAGGGCGGACACGCACTTTACGATATGAACTCTGCAGATGATTACGCTTATACATACCTCGACGGTGGTGTTTCTATGGGAATTCACGAAAGCCAGAGCCGTTTCTATGAGAATCTTCTCGGAAGAAGTGAAGCGTTTGTAAATTACGTTTTCCCCAAGGTGTGCGAGTGTTTTCCCGAGCAGATGAAGGGCTATAGCGCAAACGATATGTATAAAGCAATAAATCTTGTAACCCCCTCACTGATCAGAACCGAGGCAGACGAGGTGACGTATTGCTTGCACGTAATGATCCGCTACGAGCTTGAAAAGAGAGTTATGAGCAACGAGCTTGAAGTAAAAGACCTTGCAAGTGAGTGGAAAAAGCTCTATAAGGAATATCTCGGTGTTGACGTACCCAATGACCGCGAGGGCGTTCTTCAGGATAGCCACTGGTCGGGTGGTAGCGTTGGATATTTCCCATCCTATGCACTTGGCTCTGCTTACGGTGCACATCTTCTTTCAAAGATGCGTGAAAGCATTGATGTTGAAAAATGCCTCTCAGAAGGTAATTTTGCACCCATAAACGAATGGAATAGAGAACACATTTGGAAATACGGATGCCTTAAAAATCCCGATGAGCTTTTAGAAAGCGCCCTCGGCGAAAAATTCGATCCTACCTATTTTACAAATTATCTTGAAGAAAAATACTCCAAGATTTATAATCTTTAAAAACGAATCCCACCTTCACTGAAGGTGGGATTTTTATGCTTTAATTATAAAATTTCAAATTGATCATCGTCCTTGTTTTCCTTTGCGAGCATAAAGTCAAGCGCGGGCTGACGAAGAATTTGTTGCTCTGCCTTGATTTTTTCATTGAGAGCTACGTTGTCGATTATCTGCTTAAGATACTTGCTCATCGCACTGTCGGCAGTGTAATCCGCGGGAGCGTAGAACGTAAGTCTGCCATCGGTAAGAAGCTTGTAAACCTTTGCGCGATTATCCTTAACGGGGTCAAAAACACCGATAGTATATCCGCCGCGCTCTTTAACAAGGTGCATGCAGGGAATATCCGTAGCAGAGTCACCGATATAAACCATATTTTCAAAGGGAATTCTTCTTTCACTTGCTGGCATAGAATCGTTAACCCTTTCGTCATGCTCCTCAAGGAATCCTTTGGAAATACGGAAAAGGTACTGTGTCTTATTTGTATAGTTTACCGCCTGAGCAGGCCAGATAGCAACGTCATCAGCGTTGTAAAGATATGAAGAAGCATAGATCTTCTTAAACTCATCCGCGATCGCGCTACCTTCGATAATCTCACGAAGACCGGAAGATATAACGTAATGCTCAACCTCGATTCCTTTGCTTTCAGCATACTGATTGATGCGAGTAAACCAAGTCTTAACACCGTCGTAGAGCTTTACCTCGGCTCCACTCTCAATGAAGTATTGACGCTTCAAGGATTTTCCTTTAAACTGTGAATACTTGATAAGCTCATACATCCACGCAAGATTCATTTCCATTCTGTTGTCCTTGGCAAGCTCATCGGATTCGTGCCAGAACTGACCAACGTTCACACCAAAGGAGGGAATGAGAGTAAAGGTCTGCATATCATCGGGAGAGAGTGTCTTGTCGAAATCATAGCAAATAGCTATAATTGGCTTTCTTTTAGCATTATTCAAGGATTTTTCCTCCTAAAAACAAATTTATCCAACTAATTATAACCTAAAAATTGCCATTTTTCAAGAGGTTTGTGAAAAATTCTTGATTTTATTGCGATTTTTCAGAAAAAATGTTTGCAAAATGTGCAAATATATAGTATAATATAATGATAAAGTATGAAAGGAAATATAAAATGTTTAATAAGATCATAGAAACAATAAAAAAATATGATAGAATAATCATACATAGACATTCCAATCCCGACGGTGACGCCATCGGCTCACAGGTTGGACTTAAAAATATACTCAAAGAGAATTTCCCCGAAAAGGAGATATATGCGGTTGGAGATGCCTCAAAGCGTTACGGATTTGTTGAGGATTGTGAAACTGATGCCATCCCCGATGAGTATTATAAGGGCGCGCTCGCATTCGTTCTTGATACAAGCGCAACCTCTCTCATTTCAGATGATAGATATAAGACTGCAGATACAGTTATCAAGATGGATCACCACATTTTCTGTGAGCAGTTTGCAGACATCGAGTGTATTGATACAAGCTTTGAATCTTGCTGCGGACTTATCGCAATGTTTGCAATGCAAACGGGATTGACGGTAACGCCCCTCGCCGCAAAGGCACTCTATACGGGTATGATAACCGACTCAGGACGTTTCCGCTACGATTCCACAAGTGCGCAGACCTTCAAGGTAGCGTCATTCCTTATGGAGCAAAAATTCAGCACAAACGATATATACTCAAATCTTTATTCCGATGAGCTTTCATCGGTACAACTTAGAGCTAAATTCATACTTAAGATAAATAAGACCGAGGCACCTGTTTCCTATATCTATACTACTCTCGAAGAAGCAAATAGCTATAATGCAGATATATTTGCTATTTCTCGCGGAATGGTAAATACTATGAGTGATATAAAGGGAATAGATATCTGGGCAAATTTCACAGAAACCGAAAACGGCGTGCTTTGCGAGATTCGTTCAAGCAAATATAACATCAACCTCATCGCAGTAAAATACGGCGGTGGCGGACATGCCAAGGCAAGCGGTGCAACAGTAAAGGATAGAGCCGCAGCAATGGCTATGCTTGACGACCTCATCGCATTAACAAAATAGAGAAAGGAAGCGAATATGACAAATTACGAAGCAAAAAAGCAAATACTTGATAAAATCAAGGAATATAATAAAATAATTATTTTCCGTCATTTCCGTCCCGACGGTGATGCAGTTGGCTCAACAAAGGGCTTGCGCGAGATCTTGCGCCTTACGTATCCTGAAAAGGAGATAAAGCTCCTTAATGCAGATTATTCAAATTATCTTGAATTTCTTGGCGGTGAGGACGATCCAATGCCCGATGAATACTATGCAGATGCTCTCGGACTTGTACTTGACACGGGAACTGAAGATAGAATTTCAAATAAAAAATACGTCCTTTGTAAGGAGCTTGTAAAAATAGACCATCATATTGTTGATAAGCATTACGGAGATTATCATTGGGTAATCGAGGAAAAATCCTCAACCTGTGAAATGATTGCAGAGTTTTACGATACCTTCAAGGACGAGCTTAAGATAGATGCAACTGCCGCTACCTATATTTACTGCGGTATGGTTACCGATAGCGGACGCTTCCGCTTCCGTGACGTTTCGGGCGATACACTCCGCTATGCAGGACTTATGCTTGATCAGGGTGTTAATACCGATCTTCTTTATGCTAACCTCTATCTTAAGGAATTCCACGAATTTAAATTTGAATCCTACGCTCACGAAAAAATGGAGATGACTGAAAACGGACTTGTGTATCTTTACGTTGATAAAGATATGCAGGAAAAGTTCGCTCTCACAAACGAGCAGGCGTCTGCTTCAGTTAGCTTTATGGATTCCATTCGCGGCTCAATTATCTGGATAGCATTTATTGACAATGCAGATGGCTCGATTCGTGTAAGACTCCGTTCACGCTTTGTGCCCGTAAATCCATTGGCAGAGAAGTATCGCGGTGGCGGTCACGAATGTGCATGTGGTGCAACACTTTATAGCAAGGAAGAGATGCAGCAGTTCATTGCTGACGCAGATGCACTTATTAAGGAATATAAAGAGAATAACGAGGGCTGGTTATGAGATTTCTTATAGTTAACGATGACGGTATTGAAGCCCTTGGCATCAAGCTCCTCGCACAGTGGGCAAAGCAATATGGCGAGGTAACGGTCGTTGCTCCCAAGGTCGAGCAGAGCGGCAAAAGCCACGCGATTGACTTTATTAACCCCATTGAAATTAAAAGAGTTGATTTTATGGAAGGCGTTGAGGCGTGGTCAATGGCATCTACCCCCGCCGATTGTGTGCGCTTTGCCGTTTTTGGACTCCATAGACAGTACGATATTGTGCTTTCAGGTATCAACCGCGGAGCAAATATGAGCGGTGACATTATCTATTCGGGAACAATGGGCGCGATCTTTGAAGCAGGTAATCAGCACCATAGAGGAATAGCATTCTCCACCACTCCCAATAATCTTGAAGGTGCGGCAAAATATCTTGACGAAGCATATAACTATATAATCAATAATAACCTCTTTAATTATTCCGACCTTTATAATGTAAACATTCCCGAAGAAGTAAAGGGAATTAAGATAACAAAGCAGGGCGACGGATACTTCTCCGATGCATTCCATCAGATTGATGAAACCACTTATACTCAATACGGCGAGCTTATCGCAGATACCTGTCCCGATGACGTAACACGCGATACAGTAGCGTTCGGTCAAGGTTTTATTTCGGTAACTCCAATGACAAAAGAGCGCACCGACCTCGTGGCATTCGAAAAGCTCAAGGATAAAAACCTATAAATCAATATAACAAAAATAGCAGGGAATACACCCTGCTGTTTTTTTATCTAAAAGAAAAAAATATCCCCTTGCCCGAAGGCAAGGGGTTTTATATATTAAAGTAAATCTTTAATAAAAATTAGTTTTCCCAAGAAAGGTCCAAAATTGTAATGCGGTCCTTGTTACCACTCTGTGCGGTGGGGCAGTTATTAACAACCTCAATTGTGAAATTGCCTGTAATAGCTGTTTCAAGAACCCATTCTTCTGTCCAAACAACGTACTTATCATTATTTTTATCTACAGTTCTTGCAACAACCTTTTCATATTTTGTATCAGTAGCAAGATCTGTGATAGTAATTGTTATGGAAAGCTCTGTGTCAGTGAACATCTTTGTGTATTTAAGTGTCAACTTAGAAATACCGCCTGCAAGTGTAGGAGATGTAAGCTTACCAGGATTACTTGTATGACCAGTAAGGCAAGGTGCCTTGTAGGTATTATCAGGACCAATAACAGCAAACTGGGGATTTGAATTAGCAGACGCAGGATCACCAGGCATACCAGCCTGAATAGCAGCATTTACAGTAGTCCAACCATTAGCTGTAGTGAAAGTTTTTGTGTAGGAAGAATCACCATTTGCATTAGTTGTCTGAATTGTATTAAAGTCAGCACTATTGCTTGAGGAAGCGGGAGTATCAACAACGTCATCACCGCTTACAGGAGGATCGATAGGATCCTCACCACCGTCTACGGGAGGAGTAACTGTGCCTGTAGAATCAGCAGCATAGAAGGAAAGCTCGAAGAGAGCGCTGCTAGCAGGAGCATATGCACTCCAGTTGCCCTTTTCTTCATACCATTCAATGTAAAGTCCGCGACCTACGTTCTTTACATAGTAAACACCTGTTGCTTTTTCTTCAAGAACCCAAGTTTTATTATTACCTTGGTCATTGAAAGAAGAATAGCTATCAGCCAAAGCAAGTACGGAACCTGTAACGGATGTGAATGTGTAAGAGCCGTCTTCGTTAACTGTTACTACCCAAGTTTCAGCGTCTGTAAGACCTTCAAAACCTGCGGAAACGTCAACACCAAGGTTATATAAATTGTTGTAACCTGTCTTAGTTGCAGACAAAGCCATATTGTAAGTAGGAGCTACGATGTAAACTTTGTCACCTGTCTTAAGAGATGTAAGAGCGTCGGGGTTAGCAACGGGAGGAACGTAGTTAGGATCCTTTTCGCCGCAAGAACAAGAACCGTTTACAAAATTATGTGTATGAGTGGGAGGAGTAACCTCACCATCAGCAGGAATGAGTCTTGCGGGATACTGTGTGCCAGAGTTGAGCTGATCCTTATAATATGCACCGGACAAGCTCATAGTTGTATAAGTTGTACCCTTGTTTGTATAAGAACCGGGGAAGAATGTATCGGACTGACCATCGATTTCTGCATATGCTTCGATAATACCATTATTTGCGTCATATTTCCAAACTGTTATAGCAGTTTCATCAAGCGTAAAGTGAGCGCCTGCATAACCGTTGGACTTAAGATATGCTTCGATATTTACATATGTCTTAACATCACCGTTATTGAAGTAGATGTTGTAACCACCCTCAACTACTTCAAAATAGATATTAACTGCTGCTGAAAGATCATCTGTTGTATCAAGATAAGAACTCTTTTCAGCATCCAAAGAACCGTTGAAGTAAAGTGTACCTGCAGGAATTGTCATGTACAACTTGTATGCCTTATCTACTTCGGGAGCTGTGTATGTAGGTGTAACAACAGGATCATCACCACCGTTGCCACCGTTACCGCCATTGAGGTCTTCATCAGAAAGTGCTGTATAAACGTCAATGGTCAAAATACGAACCTGCTTTGTGATACCTGTAGACTGGAATACGTCAACGGGACCATCAAGGAAGAGAATTGTGAGAACTGCACCGTCGCGATTGAATGTTGCGCCTTCAACTACCATGTTGTCAAAGCCCTGAACATAGTCCTTGCCGTCAGCAGTTACGTAATCATCAAATGTGATTACAATCTTTCTCATACCCTTAGATTCAATTTTAACAGTTGAACCAACGTAAACTCTTGCAGCATAATTCTTTGTTTGGTCATAGCAGTCAGTAGAGCTGCTTGCCTTATCGTTAGTAAATGTGATACCGTTAGCAGCATAAACCATCTGTGTCGTAGAATAGCTTGCTCTATTTGTTGTTCCTGTCATTTCAAGAGTTGCCTTGCCACCAACAATAACGGGTGCGGGAACCTTAAGAGTGTGTTCAACTTTATCAGTTGATGTGCCATCGGGAGCTGTGATTGTAGCTGTAAGTGTGTAGGTAAGATCCTCGGAAACGCTTTCGGGAACCTTAACTGTAATCTTTTTACCAGCGAAAATGTCACTATCGGACTTGGGAACGTAATCAACGATCTGGATAGCGTCGTTATCTACTGTCCAAGTGATTGTGTATGTACCGTCCTTAACTGTAAGAACAGTAAGAAGGTCATAATCGTTCTTTGTTTCGGGAACTGCTATGTCCTTAGTGGGGTAGAGTTCGGGGTGAACTGTCTTAAGATATGACTTTGCGTTAGAAAAGTCATAAGAGGGAGTGGGTGTGGGTTCATTGCCCTGTTGCTGGCAAGATGCAAGCACACCGAGGCAAAGAATCAAGATAAGAATGATACTTAAAATTCTTTTCATAATAACTCCTTATTATTTTGTTTTAATCATGAACGACAACGTCGTTAAGTGAAACTAATTTAATTTGGTAAGCACCGTCAAATATTGCTACAAGGCCCTTAACATCAATTGTTTTACCATTGAAGTAGCTTGCAGTAACGACATTGCCGTTAGCATCCTTCAATACTTCAGTTCTAACAGTAATTGTTTTACCGTCAGCAGTGCAAGTGAGTGTCATTGCGCCGTTACTGTCTGTATCACTTTGAGTTGTATAAACCTTAGTAACTTTAAGGTTCTTCATCTCAATAGCAGTATTAAGAGCAAGCTCTGTATACTTAAATGTCTTGTATGTGTCATCATCGTCAGTTTCACCCTTAATCAATACATCTTCAATCTTACGGTTAACGAATTCATCGGGAGTTGTAAGAGTATATTCAATAGGTTGGTCTTTTGCAAGAACCTTGATGTTGTCGGGGTGATTGGGGTTAGCAGCGATATACTTGATACCGGAAACCTGATATGTTCCGCCACCTTCCCAGTAAGTAACCGTACCAACGATTCTTAACAAGTTACCAATCTTAAGCATGCTGCGTTCATTAAAGTTGAATCCGTAATAAACGTACATACCGTGGTACATACCTGTTTCTTCGCTGTAAGCCTGAACGTATAAGCCCTGGCTAAAGTTTTTAACGATAATCGCTTCAAAAGCAACCTTCTTGTTAAGGTACTTTTCAGGGTTAATAGCAAGCTCCTTAGTGTCAACCTCAATTGCACTTCCTGTAAAGAAGTTAGGGTCAACATCGTTGGAGTGAAGATGCTTTTTGTAAGTACGTGCCTGCATATATGCATCCCAGCAAGGATCTCTATATGCTACGTCATCAGCCTTGAAAAGAGCAAAACCTTCTTGAAGAATTTCAATATTCAAGCAACGGTAGTCTGTCATTTCAGCTGTTTTGTACCAAACCCAAACCATGTGTCTTTCACCGGTTGTGTCTGTATTCCAAGTTTCAGTGTCACTTTCCACGATAATGGATGTGGCATTTTTCATTCTTTCCTTAGTGAAGTCGGAAGCAGTTTTACCCCATTTTTCGATAACACCGGTAGATTCGGGTGTGTCGATTCCGAGATATCTTGCCTTGAGTACGTCCACGTTCTTATCACCCAATTTGATGGGCTTAGAAAGATTGAAGTGAGTTGTATCTCCGTCTATATGCAACTTGAGAGTTACTTCCTGGTAAATTCTACCGGAATTAGGATTGAATTTTACAAGGGAAGCATAGTCAACCCACTCAGGGAGGGTGGTTTCACCACCCTGCTGAGTAGTTGTACCTGGAGTATTGGGTGTATTACAAGCAACAAAACAGGTAATAAGTGTGCAAATAAGAAGAAGAAAACTAATTATTCTAATGTTTGTCTTCATATTTATATTTACCTATAACTTTATGAATGTTGTCAAATAATTACTGGGACATTTCGCATTCGTCTATTGCGTCTTTGAACTGCTTATCAATGTAAGAATCGATACCGCTGGGATTCTTTGCGTAGTTTTCCATACAGTTCTTAAGAAGAGCACCTACCATATCACGAGCTGTGGATGAACCCTTGAAAGCAGGAGATGTGTAGTAGTATTCTTCAAGCTCCAAGCAAAGATCCATTGCCATGTATGTGATAGTGTCGTTGTCATGTTCAGCTGTCAACTTATTGTTGAACCATTCAAGGTCTCTTACGGACTTGATTACGGGAACGTAACCGGAAACGTCAGCAAAAGAAGCCTGAAGATCTGTTGTTGTTGTAAGGAACTTCATAAAGAGCCAAGCTGCGATGTTTTCCTGAGTATTGCCCTTGTCAAGAAGTACAAGAGAGGGACCCTGAGAAATAACCTTAGGATTAGAAGGATCTGCCTGAGGAATGGGAGCAACACCTACTTCGAAAGGATAGTTGCCATCGCCGTCAGCAGCAGGACACTGGTTACCTGCACCTGCGGTAGAACCGATACCGAAGTAAGATTCCTGAGCTGTGAAGAGTGTAGATGTGTAAGCACCGTGAAGCTCCTGAGTTGTAACGTAGCCCTTAGCGTGCCATTCAGCAAATCTCTTTACGAATGCTCTGTTTTCGGCATTGTCGAAGAGGAACTTGTTGTCGCCTGTAGCTGTTGTATAGTCAGAACCCATCTGTTCGCACATTGTGATGAACCAGTTGGCTTCGGAGTCATAACCAAAGGGTACACAATCGGGATCGATTGCTTTGATCTTCTTGCAAAGCTCTTCTACGTCATCCCATGTCTTGGGAACTTCAAGACCGTTCTTTTCAAAGAATGTCTTGTTGTAGTAAAGAATCTCAGTAGACTTTGAGAAGGGGAGTGTATACATCCAGTTAACACCGTTTACCTGTGCAAAGTTTCTACCTTCGTTGTAGAAACCTTCAAGGAAGTCAGCTTTCTGTGCAGCTGTAAGACCAAGAGTATCGTGGTCGATAAGCTGGTCGAGAGCGATTACCTTACCTGTTTCAAGGTACATAGCAACGTGGTCGGGATAGCAGTAAGAAATGTTAGGACCTGCTCCAACACCAAGTTCCTCTTTGATAAGGTCACGAGTTGCGTCGTAGTTTGACTGATATTCAAACTTAACAGTAATGTTGGGATAGAGTTCCTGGAACTGATCTATACCGTCATCGGGAACAGCTGTGTAGAATGCTTCAACGATAGCACGAAGCTTCTGACCCATAGAAGAATAGAATGTGATTGTAACGGGTGTCTCCGTATCAAATGTTGCATCTCCGATTTGCCAGTCGGGGATTTCACCTTGCTGACCCTGAGATTGGGTGCCACCGCCACAAGCTGTCATAGCAAGTGTGCTGAGGATCATTGTCAAAGCAAGGAGGAAAGAGAGAAATTTTTTCATTGGTTTTGTCCGTCCTTTCAAAAAATGAAATAATTATTTATAATTGCCAATCGGCTAATTATCTATTAATATTATCCCTTGATACCGCTGCGCGATACACCCTTCATAATGTACTTTCTAAAGCAAATAAATACTATGAAGAGAGGGATGGATACCATGGCAACTGCTGCCATTTGGAGAGGAATGTTAACCATATCGCCACGACCCTCAAGTGTGTAGTCACCGCCTCTGATACCGTTAGTAACAAGAAGGAAGTCGGGATCCTTAATAACGAGCTGTGGCCATACGTATGTGTTCCATGCGCCCATCATTTTAAGAATTGTAATGGAAATAATGGTAGGAAGTGCAAGGGGAATCATAACCTTCCAAAGATATTTGATATCACTAACACCGTCAACCTTCGCAGCGAGATAAAGCTCGTTGGGAATTTGAAGGAAGTTTTGTCTCAAAAGGTAAATGTAGAATACACTTACAAGGAAGGGAACGATAAGAACTGTGAATCCCCATTTTTCAGTGTCATTCCAACCAAAAGCATAGATTGTCTGATAGTTGGTGATTGTGAAAAGCTCACCGGGAATCATCATAGTTGCAAGAAGTCCTGCAAAAAGTGCATTTTTACCCTTAAACTCAAGTCTTGCAAATGCAAATGCGGAAAGAACTGTAATAACGAGTGAAAGCGCTGTTGAAACAACACCTACAAAAATTGTATTGATGAATACTCTTTCAAGATTTGCAGCTTCAAGTGCTTCACTATAGTTTTTCAAACGAATAACTTGAGGCCAAAGAGTGGGTACCATCGCATTGTACTCATCGAATGTCTTAAGTGATGAAATAATCATCCAATAGAATGGGAAGAGTACAATAAATGCCATGAGGATAAGGAAAGCATAAACAACGACATAACCAAGTACTTTCATAACCTTAGCGGTTTTGTTAACCTGGCTCATATCTTGTTCAGCCATTACTCTTAGCGGGTCACTTCCATTTGTGTTTCCGTCCAAAATTTCGGAAAGGTCAACATATTTGGAAATGAAATAAGAAATAGGAATAATAATTACTTCCGCCAAAAGGATGTAACCAAATGCTATCCAAAAGAAACTAATGCCAGTCATTTCAGCTACCTCCTATCAATAATAAGTTGTCTTTTTACTAATTGCAAGGTTAATCATTGTTATTACAAAGATAATTGCAAAGAGTATAAGCGCCGCCGCGGAAGCAATACCTGTATTACTGTTAGTAATAGATGTATAGATAAGACCTACCATTGTGTTAAGCTCACCTGTACGAGCCATCTGATCATCGAAGATACCAACTACGTTGGAATATTCCTTAAATCCGCCAATGAAACCTGTGATTACAACGTATGTGATCATAGGAGAGAGAAGCGGAACAGTAATTCTTGTGAAAGTTCTAACCTTAGAGGTTCCGTCAACCTTAGCAGCATCGTAATACTGCTTGTTAACGCTTTGCAAAGCGCCGAGAAGTACGAGGATCTTAAAGGGAAGAGCGTTCCATATAATATATATCATTACAACAAATAGCTTTGTTTCCGGTGAAGAACCTGCATTAATCCAGTTTACGTAATCACCACCAAATGCCATAATGATATTGTTGATAATACCATAGGATTGAATTGTGGGTTCAAGAGCTGCAGTGTTACCTACAACGTTAAACATTGCAGAGAATACCATACCTATCGCAAGAGAGTTCGTTACGTAGGGAAGGAAATATATTGTCTGCAAAATTCTTTGAAGAGGTTTGATTGAGTTAAGACATACGGAAATAAGAAGCGCAAGGAATGTTGAAATCAAAACTGTAGGGATACAAAGAATCAACGTATTCTTGAGAGCACTCCAAAATCGTCCGTAATTCAAAACCTTTTCAAAGTTTTTAAGACCGATAGGAAAGTTCCATCTACCAACTCTTATAGCTGTCATTTCGTTGAATCCTTCCTGGAAGGCCATGATCGTAGTATTGATGATAGGCCAAACAGTGAAGACAAGCAACAAAACGATTGCAGGAGCAAGGTAGAGCCAAGCTTTCCATTGTTGTTTGCTATCTACCATAATAGTTCTCCTTAAAATTTCATTCTTTCTTCGGTATCCTTGTTAAAGATAAATACCTTGTGAGGCTTAAGTGAGAAGCTAATGGTTTTAGCTGTAGCATCTATGTTAGAATCGGAGTTGATGATGGATCTTACAACAGGATTCTGAGAATTTGCATGTGTTGAAACAACGCTGACGTCACGTCCCATAACCTCAAGATTGGAGAGATTACATACGAAAGGACCGTTGGGATCGAGATTAAAGCCTTCAGGACGAATGCCGACTGTTACAAGCTGGTCTGCAACACCGGGAGCATCAAGAACTGCAGCGCCACCGATATAGAGCTTGCCGCCCTTAACCTCACCGTCAAATACGTTGATAGGAGGAGTACCAAGGAACTTTGCAACGAAAAGGTTTGCGGGATCATCATAAACCGCCTGGGGCTTACCTACCTGCTGAACAACACCAAGCTTCATAACTACGATGAAGTCGGAGATGCTCATTGCTTCTTCCTGGTCGTGAGTTACGAAAATCGTTGTGATGCCTGTTTCCATCTGGATTCTCTTGATCTCTTCACGTGTCTGAAGTCTAAGACGCGCATCAAGGTTTGAAAGAGGCTCGTCAAGAAGGAGAACGCGAGGCATTTTAACAAGAGCGCGGGCAATAGCTACACGCTGCTGCTGACCACCGGAAAGCTCACTGGGCTTTCTTTCCATAAGCTCGTCGATCTGAACAAGTTTTGCTGCCTCATGAGCTCTTTCGAGCATGGCATCCTTGGAAAGTTTGTCACCACCCTTGAGATTCTGCAAGGGGAAGAGTATGTTTTGCTTTACCGTCATATGGGGGTAAAGCGCGTAGTTCTGGAAAACGAGACCTACGCCACGTTTTTCGGTCGGAAGTTCAGTAACGTCCTCTTCACCGAAGAAGATCTGACCGGATGAGGGTTTCTGCAAACCACTGATCATGTAGAGGGTAGTACTTTTACCACATCCCGAAGGACCAAGCAAGCCGATGAGCTTACCGTCTGGGATTTCAAAGGTGAAGTTATTTACCGCTACAACATCTTCCTTTTTCTTGTCGCGATTAGGGAAGATCTTTGTTAAATTTTGCAAAACAACTTTCATAAAATCTCCATTTCTTTATATAAAAAAATTTTTGAGAACAACCTTAAAAATATTTAGCCTTATTTGCTTCCTCTTCGTGAATACGGCGGATAAATTCCTGCTTCGCTTCGCGGGATTCAAATATTCTTTGGCTTTGTATATCAACCGTAACGGTTGATGAAAGAATGTCATGTATCGTTGAATTTGTTTTTGTGGCAATAACAAGTATAATTTGGAATATCAATAAGAGAGCTATCGCGCCGAGATTGAATATGCTTCCAATACCAAAGTAGAGCATCAGTGCCATGGCAACGGGGAACATTGTTTCAAGTGTGTATTTTCCAAGTATTGAACGAACGAATACTACAATGGGTGTTACCTTAACTCCGTCAAGACGCATAACCCCAATTCCGAATATCTTTTTACCTACTGTTTGTCCGTTTTTGAGTATTATAGGAACTATGAACTCAAGAATAACGAATGGGAAGAGAAGTCCAAGAGAAACTATCAATATGGTAAGCGACGTTACCATTGAATAAGCATCAAGTATGGCTTCATTGGAGTTTATGTCCTTAATGCAATTTTCTATAGTATTCCTAACATCTTCGGGAAGCTCATTTTTTTGCTCCTCGGTAAGATACAAATAATCTTGGAGATCCACCTTGTGATTTTCAACAATCTTTGAAATACCATAGGAATCTCTTATTGACTGTATTTCCGACTCCATCGTGTTGTTGTAGTTATCGTAGCCGGTTGCCGCCGAAAGCAACCAAACAGCTCCGGTAACGAGAATCATCATAAGAATGAGGTCAATAAGAAACGCAGACATACGCTTCATAAGACCGGCCTTTTGCAAATCGTGCATAGTATTTTAAAACCCTTCATTATAATATATTAAGCAGGGTGTGTAAACAAAAATTGACATAGTTATAAATCATAAATTTACCCTATATACATAATAGCACAAAGTTCTTCAAAAAACAAGCATTTTTTATCAATATTCGGCGAAAAAATAATTTTTCGTCAATTTGACAAAAAAAGCTTTTCAAAATCCTTTTCAAAAGGCATTTGTACTAAAAGTGAGCTTAAGAAAAATGAGCTATATTTATAAATTACCCATAAAAATCAATAAAAAACGCAACAGATTTTGGCCTGTTGCGTTTTTGTGCAAAATTACTTATTATTCTTCCGAATCCTCTTCTTCAAGAACGGGCTCTTCCTCCCGAACTGTAACCTCAATTTCATGGGACATAATGTCGTCTGCTTTGGTTACGGTTACGGTCAATTTTTCATAATCAAATGTAAAGCCGATTTCGGGAATACTTTCAGCTCTTTCGTTAACCCAACCGTTAACGGTTGTCGAATCGCTTTCTTCGTCAACGTCAAGCTCAAAGAACGTAAAGAACTCGTCAAGAGAAACAGTGGAAAGAACTCTGTATTTGTCATCTCCGATTTCCTTGATGGGAAGGATCTCCTCGTCGGATTCATCCCAAATTTCACCAACAAGCTCTTCAATAATATCCTCCATACTTACAACACCCGAGGTGAGTCCGTATTCGTTAACTACGATGGCTATATGGTTGTGAGTATCCTGCATCTCCTTAAGGAGAGCATCAAGGTGCATAGTTTCGGGAACGTATTTGGGAGAGAACATAGCATCCTCAAGCTTGAAATGAGGATTTGTGTGATTAAGAAGATACTCTCTGGTGTAAAGCACACCGGTTATCTTGTCAAGACTTTCTTGATAAACGGGAATACGTGAATAACCTTCCTCCTTGATGACCTCAAGCAGATCAGTATCGGAAATATCCTCGGGGATTGCAACGAGTGACGTTCTTTGAGTCATAACGTCAGCTGCGGTAAGGTTGTCAAGCTTAAATACGTTCTTTATGTATTCAACGTCATCCTCGTCGAGACCGCCCTCGTCAGCACCGGCATCGAGCATAGTAACGATATCCTCTTCTGAAACGGCTTCTTCCTTTTCATCGGGATCAATACCGAAAAGCTTCAAAATTCCGTTGGTTGAAACGGTCAAGAACCAAATGACAGGTTTAAGAATCGATGTCATAACTGAAACAACGCCACAAAATGCCTTTGCAACCTTTTCCTTGTGCTTCATCGCGATTCTCTTGGGAACGAGCTCGCCGAGAACAAGTGTGAAGTATGAAAGAATGAGAGTTACAAGTATAACCGATACAGTTTGTATAAGTCCGGCGTACTGAGAAATGTCAAATTGCTTTACGATTGTTTCAGAGAGCATATCACCAAAGCTGTCGGCTGCAAAAGCGGAGCCCAAGAATCCGGCAAGAGTGATGCCAACCTGAATCGTTGACAAGAACTTTGTGGGGTCATCGATAATGTTTACTAATTTTTCTGCTTTTTTATCACCGTCATCAGCCATTGCCTTCATTTTCTGGCTGTTGAGTGAGATCACCGCGATCTCTGTCGCGGCAAAGAATGCATTAAGTGCAATAAGTGCAAATTGTAATAATAACTGACTAAATATATTAGGCATAAATCCTCCAAATTAAAAATTCAAATGTTGTTCATAGAGCTAGCGAAGAGTGCATATCATCAGCACTTGAGCGGTGAATGCACTATTTTGCTCGGAAACGAAAAGCATCTGAACAATTTGGAATGACAGTCGTTATAGAACCGAGTTACAGGGCAACTTCGGGGTAATGGGTCCACGGTAGTAAACTCCTTTCATAATAATACAGCATACATTATAGCATACATTTTTTGCAATTTCAATAGGTTTTACTTATTTTTTATTGAAATATAAAAAATATGAAAGAAAAAGAAGATTATTTGTTGACTGCAAAAACTAATTGTGATAAAATAAGTTTAATTTGTATTAAGGAGGATATTATGCTTTCAACTGATATTGTAAAGGCATACGAGGACATTCTCATAGAGGAGCTTCAAGTTGCCATGGGGTGCACCGAGCCCATAGCTATCGCATACGCATCCGCTATTGCGCGAGACGCGCTTGGAGTTGTTCCGCAAAGGATAACTGTAAGACTCAGCGGCAATATTATAAAGAACGTAAAAAGCGTTATCGTTCCATCCACTGCGGGAATGCACGGAATAGAGAGCGCAGTTGCTGCAGGTGTTATCTCTAACAGATACGATTTAAAGCTCGAGCTTTTATCGAACTTACATGACAAGGATATACCGTTAATTCAACAGCTCAAAGAAAAATGTGAAATAATACTCGAGGAGCTCGAAAGTCCTTGCAATTTTGACCTTTTTATAAAAGCAGAAGCTGATGGTCATAAAGCGAAGGTAAGAATATCCGATTATCATACTAACGTGGTTTTGGTAGAGCTTGACGGCAAGGATCTTACTCCCCATTATAGAAACGAAAGCGCAGAGATAGGCAAGAGCTTAAAGAAGGCGGACAGAGGACTTCTGAACGTTAAGGACGTGGTAGAGTTCGCTGAAAGTGCCGATCTGTCAAGAATCAAACCCCACCTTCTTAAGCAGATCGAGATGAATATGGCTATTGCCAATGAAGGACTCACAAACGATTACGGTGCAACCATAGGAAAGATACTTTATCAGAACGGAAATGCAACCTTAAAGGATAGAATAAAGGGCTATGCAGCGGCAGGAAGTGATGCTCGAATGAGTGGATGCGAATTGCCCGTGTGCATCATTTCGGGCAGTGGAAACCAAGGCATCACCGCATCCGTGCCCGTGGTGGTATATGCCCGTGAAAACGGAATAGATGAGGAAACAATGCTAAGAGCTCTCCTTGTTTCTGACCTTTTGACAATACATCAAAAAACGGGTATAGGAACACTTTCAGCATATTGCGGTGCAATAAGTGCAGGTGTTGGAGCGGGCGCAGGTATCTGTTATCTTAAGGGAGGAAGATATCACGAGATTGCACATACTCTTGTAAATGCGGTTGCCATCCTTTCGGGAACAATATGCGACGGAGCTAAGGCATCCTGCGCGGCAAAGATAGCGATGGCAGTGGAGGCAGGACTTGTAGGATGTGATATGTCCTTTGCTAACAAGCAATTTTACGGCGGTGACGGAATTGTTAAAAAGGGTGTTGAAAACACCATTCGCAACGTGGGACTTCTTGCAAGAGAAGGAATGAGCACCACTGATAAAGAGATCATCAAAATAATGCTCGAAAATTAATAAGTTAACAAAATCATTACATAAAGGAGAACCTATGAAAAACTTTACTTTTACTAACAAAACAAGATTTGACTCCTGCGGATACGACGTTTACGAATATGATCATATAAGCGGAGCAAAGCTTATATATATCGATTCGGGTACGGAGGAAAAATCCTTCTGCGCGGCGTTTAAAACGATTCCCGAGGATTCAACGGGCGTGTTCCATATTCTTGAACATTCCGTGCTTGACGGCTCAAAGAACTATCCTATGAATTCTCCATTCCTCTTTATGCTTAAGAACTCAATGAATACCTTTCTTAATGCAATGACCTTCCAGGGTAAAACTATGTATCCCTGTGCATCCTGTAACCCCGATGATTTTGAAAATCTCATGAAGGTATATCTTGATGCAGTATTCAACCCCCTTCTTGCAGAGGGTACGTTTCTTCGAGAGGGATGGCATATTGAAAAGGCAGAGAACGGCTATGATATAAAGGGTGTAGTTTATAACGAGATGCAGGGTGCGGGCGCATCCATTCAGCGTCAGCTTTACGGTGCAATGACTGCCGACCTTTACCCCGATACCTATCAGAAATACAATAGCGGCGGTGAGCCCTCTGTAATTCCTTCGCTTACTTACGAGAACTACCTTGCGGCTTATAGAAAGTATTACAGTACCGCAAACTGTGTGCTTTTCCTTCGCGGAAATATGGATATCGACAGATATACTGATATAATCGACAAGTGGCTTGCGGGCGCGTCGCAGGAGAGAAACGATATAAGACATACCGTTCAGGGACCCAATCACAGAGTGTGTGAGCACGAGTATCCCATTTCTCCCTCGGAGGATACAAAGGGCAAGACAAACATCATATATTCCTATAACGTAGGTATGTATAACGATGCCGAAAGACAGATGGCGGCAGGACTTCTTGCAAACTATCTTATGGATAATAGCTCCTCTCCTCTTAAAAAAGCACTCACGTCAAGCGGACTTATGGCTGATGCGGATATCTATGATTCAAGTGACGATATCCAGACCTCTTGGGGCTTTGCGGCATATAACACTGAGAAGGAACACTGCGACACCATCAAGAAAATAATTGACGATACCATTCAAGGCATCATTGATAACGGAATAGATAAGGAAATCATGCTTTCACAGATTTCATCAACCCGTTTTAAGATGAAGGAGCAGAGAAATGCAGTAACAGGACTTTGCATCTACGATTTTATCAATATCGCAAATAACTCCTTCTACGGTGTGCCTCTCAATACTTATTTTGAGATCGATGATACCTTTGAAAAATTCGAGCGTGAGCTTGATAACGGATATTTTGAAAATCTTCTTCGCGAGATATTCTTTGAAAACGAGATAACAGCAATCAGCGTCCTTGTTCCCGTGCAGAGAGAATCAAGTGCCGCCCATCTTGCAACCGTTGAAAAGTACACCGCACCTCTTTCTGACGATCTCAAGGACGAAGCATTCAAGAGATTTGTTGACGGCACAAAGGAGGCAATGGACAGAGATACTCCCGAGGCGATTTCAAAAATGCCCACACTTTCTCTTGATAAGCTCACAAAGGAGCTTCCCAAAAAGGAATTTAACGTTGAGGGTAACGTTCTTCATACACCTGCCAAAACAAACGGCATAGCATATTACCGATTCTATTTCTCACTTGCAGGACTTGATGCAGACGAGATAATGACTGTAGAGCTTCTTTCAAGATCTCTCGGTGACTTTGCAACGGACTCTCATACCCCCTCCGAGCTTTCCAATATGCTCAACCGATATGCAGGCAAGTGGAAATTCAGCACAACAACGATCTCTCCCACTATGGATAAGGCAGAGCCATATCTTGTTGTAAGCGTGGCTTGTCTTGAAAATAATGCACCAAAGGCGCTTGCAATCATAAGTGAAATTCTTACAAAGACAGTTTATGACGAGGAAACTGCCAAAACCGTTCTTGCACGCGAGCTCAATAATACAAGAATGCAGTTTATGGGCAACGGCGTGGGACTTGCACTCAACACCTCCGAATCCCTCATCTCTGCAAGCGGATATTACAGTACCCTCACAGGCGGTTATCCTATCTTCACTAAGATTCAGGAATATGCAAATGCCCCCAAGACATTCTGTGATAATGCAAAAGCACTTCTTGGAAGAGTATTCAACGCTGAAAATCTCTGCTATACAGGCCTTACGGGAGATAAGGAGCTTCTTGTTAATAAGCTCGAGCTTCCCGAAGGCGCAAAGCTTGACGGTGCAACGCTTACAAATCCCGAAACAAAGAAGGTAGCGTTTGCAATTCCTGCAGGAATTAGCTTTAACTGCCGTTCGCTTGATATAAGTGGTATTCTTCCTTTCAGTGGAAAACATATAGCGCTCTCCAATCTTCTTTCTCTTGGATATTTGTGGCACAATATCAGAGAGGTCGGCGGTGCTTACGGAACAGGACTCCGTTTTGCAAGACGCGGTGCGTTGAACGTTTATTCATATCGCGATCCCAAGGTTAAGGAAACCTATGAGATATACGATAATATCGCAAATTATCTTGCAAATACTGAATTTACCGACGGTGAGATTCTCGGATGTATAATCAGTACACTTGCAGATTTTGTTAATCCCAAATCCGTGGAGCAAGAGGGAATTGAGAATGAAATGAGCCACCTTGCAAATTATACCTATGAGGAAAGAGCAAAGCATATGGCAGAGGTTCTCTCCTTTAATAAAGAGGATATAAAGAGCTTCGTTCCCATATTTGAAGCATTCAGCTCTCACTGCGCGGAATGCTCGGTAGGTAACGGTGCAAACCAAAACGATTATGGTAAATTTGATGAAATTATCAATCTTTAATCGAATAAAAAGGAGCGTCTGCATTTGCGGGCGCTCTTTTTATAAAAACTATGACAGCATAAATATTCAAAAAAACGGTCGCATTTATTAAATTTTTACAGTAAAAAGTGAATATTTAAATGAATAATGTGAATATGGATATACAAAACAATAAAAATTGATAAAAAATATCAATTTTTGTTGACAAATCAACAATACAATGATATAATACACAAAAATGTCGCAATATGTAACATTTTTATTCAAAAATAGAAAGTTAGGAAAGACCTATGTCAATAACCATTAAAGAAGTCGTCAGAAAAAAGGATCTTGTTAATTGGGTTAGATTTCCCAATGAGCTTTATAAGAACGATAAAAACTTCGTTCCTTTTTTGGAAAATGACGAGATTGATACATTCACCAAGGGTAAAAATCCCTCTTATGAATTTTGCGATACCAAGTTGTTTTTAGCGTATAAGGATGATAAAATTGTCGGCAGAATCGGCGGTCTTATCAATCACGCATATAATAAAAAGTGGGAACAGAATGCCATTCGTTTTACAAGATTCGACTTTATAGATGACTATGAGGTTTCAAAGAAGCTCTTTGATGCAGTAGTAGCTTGGGGTAAGGAGCTTGGATATAACGAGATAAACGGTCCTATGGGCTTTAACGATACTGACCATCAGGGAATGCTCGTTGAGGGCTTTGATCAATTCAACATGTCCATCACGTTCTACAACCACCCCTATTATTTGGATCATATGGAAAAATTGGGACTTGAAAAATCCATCGACTGGATCGAATATAAGATTATATGTCCCGAAAAACCCGATGAGCGTATTGAAAGACTCTCCAAGCGCTTGCTTGATAGAGGCAAATACACCGCAGTAACGTATACCGACCGAAAGGTTCTTTATAACGATGCTTTTGAAGCCTTCAAGGTGGTTGACGAAGCGGAGGCAATACTTTTCGGTACAGTTCCGCTTACCGATGCAGTTATCAAGAATATGATTGATAACTATATTCCTCTCGTTCATCTTGATTATATATGCTCAGTAAAGGATACTGAAGGAAAAATCGTAGCATTCGGAGTTATGGTTCCGTCACTTGCCAAGGCGTTCAAAAAATCAAACGGTAAGATGTTCCCATTTGGAATCGTTGGTATGCTTAAGGCATTGAAGTGCTATAACGATACGCTTGAAATGTATTTCGTTGCAGTTGATCCCAAGCATCAGATGTTTGGAGTTCCCGCAATACTTATGGATACACTTGTGAGAAATTGTATTAAGAATAACGTGCGCTACTGTGAAACAGGACCGATGCTTGAAACGAACAAAGCGGTTCACGGAATGTGGAAGTACTTTGATAAGGAACAGCATAAGCGCCGTCGCTGCTATAAAAAATCTATTTAAAAATGAATAAAAGATAACAAAAAACGGCGAAAAATTTCGCCGTTTTTTCATTCACATAAAAATGCATATTTATTAATAAATTATTCACAGACTTTTGAGCCATTTATCTGCAAGATCTACCCATACCGAGCAGGGATGGGGGGCATTTTCAGGGATATCATGACAGGTTTCGTGTGTAGCAAGAGAAAGTCCGTGGTAGCCGTCGGGGAATAAAACAAGCTCGTGTTTTACGCCGTTTTTAGTAAGCGCCTCTGCAAGATTTTTAGAGTTTTGAACGGGTACGCAACCATCGTTTTCGGTGTGCCAGATAAATGCGGGAGGAGTATCAGTATCCACGTGTAAATCAAGTGAAAACTGATATTTTTGCTCATCTGTAGGGGTGTCATTTCCGCAGAAATTATAAAGCGTTCCAAGGTGTGTTTCACAGGTCGCAGTAACTACGGGATAGCAGAGAACCATCGCATCGGGACGAGCCGCTTTTTCAAGCAAGGTTCCGCTTGAAAGCGCAAGATGACCACCTGCCGAAAAACCAATTACAAAAACCTTGTCAGCCCTTATATTATAAGACTCGGCATTGTCTCTGATATGCTTGATAGCTGCCTCAATCTCTCGCAAGGGACGAAGCTCTGAAGCCATTTTTGCAATCGAATATTTGAGTACAAAAGCATTATATCCGCGCGCCAAAAACTCTATAGCAATCGGCTCATTTTCGCGGTCCGAAGTGAACTCGTAGCCACCGCCCGGGCATATTAATACGGCGCGTCTTGGCTCGTTTGACATCTCAGGAGGATTGTCGCGAATATAGCTAACAAGATGTGCATTTTCATCCTGCGGAAATATGTATAATTTTTCAATTTTCATTAAAATCACCTCTTTAAATTCATTATATCACCAAAAGTTTTTTTGTCAATATAAATGTATATTTTTCATAGCTTGGGGCAAAATATTTTCACCAAATTTATCAAGGAGAAAAAATATGAATAACCCAAATAAATCCAAGGATTGCGAGCTCCTTCAGGACATTTATTCCAACGTAAAAATGGGCTCCGAATCGATTATTAATTTGCTTCCCAAAATCAAAAATGACGATATGAAATTGCTTATGACAAACCAGCTTGACCAGTATGAAAGATATGCACAAAACGTAAAGGATCAGCTCGTTTCTCAGGGTGTTGAGCCCAAGGAACCAAACCCTATGTCAAAGCTTAGTGCAAAGATCGGAATGGAAATGAAATCAATGCAGGATAGCACTACAAGTCATATGGCGGAGATGATGGTGCAGGGCTCAACAATGGATGTTACTGATCTTTTGCAGAAGGCAAATGCCTATGAAGATTACCCTGAATGTCGAAATTCCGTAAAGCTTGCCAAGGAAATTGTGGCTTTTGAGGAAAAAAATATCGAAAAAATGAAGGAGTTTCTATAAAAATACTGGATTTATATCAAATTTTGATTGACACGCGCGCTAAAATGATATATAATATCTTATATACTTTTTAGATAGGAGAATTCAAAAATGAAGGTAACAAAAGAATCCATCATCGGTGACGTTCTTGATTATAATCGCGATACAGCACAGTTTTTCTTTGAGATAGGCATGCATTGCCTTGGCTGTCCCGCATCCCGCGGAGAGTCCATTGCTGACGCTTGTGCAGTTCACGGAACAGATCCCGATAAGCTTGTTGAAAAGCTCAACGCTTTTCTTGGCAACGAATAAAAAAAGAGCCTTGCAAAAGGCTCTTTTTGCTCTGGAGAAAATATGGAAATTATTAAAATAAATGACAGATTGCTTACTGCCGTTCCGTTTGTCAGAGAGGGCAAATGCTTTGCTGATATAGGAACGGATCACGCATATCTGCCGATATACTTACTTCAAAATAACAAGATTTCAAAAGCAGTTGCAGCGGATATAAACCGAGGTCCTCTTGATAAAGCCGAGGAAAATATCGCTAAATACGGTATGGCAGATAGTATCAAGACCGTACTTTGCGATGGGCTTAAGGGGCTTAACTCAAATGATGCGGATGACGTTGCGATATTTGGCATGGGTGGAGAGCTTATAGTAAAGATAATTGACGAAGCTCCGTGGCTTAAGAACGCGGACAAGCGTTTGATCCTTCAGCCCATGACTCATCCCGAAAAGCTTCGCGAATATCTTGCAAAAAACGGCTTTAAAATCATAGGAGAAACTCTATCCTACGATCGCGAAAAGATATATCAAACCATATGCGCGGAGTTTGATGGCAATGTCAGAGAATATGATGCATTTACTCTGCTTTACGGTGAATTTATACTTGGAGAAAAGAGTGAATTGCTTTTGTCGCTTATGCTTACCGAGAAGAAAAAGCTAATAAGAAAAATTGAGGGTAAGCGCGCAGGAAACGAGGACGTTTCCTATGAAAGTGAAATACTTGAAGCTATTGAAAAATACATAGAGAGGTAACTGATATGACGATTAACGAGCTTAGTAGATACATGAATGAAAAAATTCCGCGAGAGCTTTCTTGCTCTTGGGATAATGACGGTCTTATGTGTTGCCCTGATGGCAATCGAGGCGTAAAAAAAGCACTTTTCACTATGGACGTAACTCCCGAAGCGATTGAGCATGCGATTGAGGGTGGATATGATGTTATCATTTCTCACCACCCCTTGATCTTCCGCGGAGTAAAGACTGTTTCAGGCGATCTTGGTATTCCCGCAAGAATTATCAAGCTCATCAAAAATGACGTGTCGGTTATGTCCTACCACACTCGCTTTGATGCAGTTGACGGTGGAGTAAACGATGCTCTTGCAGACCTTTTTGAGCTTACCGACGTTGAAAAGGTAGCGTGCGACGGAATTGAGCTTATGAGAGTTGGAAATCTTCCCGAGGAGCTTGATATTGAGCATTTTGTGGCAGTTGTTTGTGCCAAGCTCGGATGTGAGCATTTGAATTATGGCAATAACAGTGGCAAGGTGAAAAAACTCGCACTTGTTGGTGGCGGTGGCGGAAGCTATATAAGAGAAGCCGCGGCAAGTGGGGCAGATACCTATCTTTCGGGTGAAATCGGTTATCACAATCTCACCGATTGCAAGGATTACAGAATCAATCTTATTGAGGCGGGTCACTATTTTACAGAGAGAATAGCACTCTACAATCTTTCTCAATTAGTGCATGAATTTGACGAATCAATTCAATGCGATTTTTTTGAATCCAATACAATAAATCAAATATAGGGGGATAAATATGACCTACGTAGTATCAAACCTTTATGGCAGATTTGATAAATATGAAAAATTGATAAAAAAGATAAATCTTAAGGACAGTGACGTTCTTTATATTCTTGGAAATATTGTTGATTACGGCGAGGATTCAATAAAGCTTATCAACGAGCTTTCCGCGCAGTATAATGTTTACAGTGTACTTGGAGAGCACGATTACAAGGCATATCTTTTGCTTTCCGAGTTTGATAGAATCATTAAAGAGGGCGGCGCTCCATCTGTAAGTTTCTCCAAGGAGATGATTGAATGGGCGCAGAATGGAGGTCAGGCAACGCTTGAGGCGTTTAAAAGTGCTGATGCGGACGAGAAGGAGGGCTTTCTTGATTATTTATCCGACCTTCCCGTGTTTGAAGAGGTGACCCTCAAAAACGGCAAAGAGTTTATACTTACTTGCAGAGGAATAGCGGATTTTGACAAAAGCACCGATCTTTACGATTATGAGCTTGACAACTTTATTGACGGATATATTGACATCGACAAAACCTATTATGATAACAAAATAATGGTTGTAGGTTATCTTGATTATGAGCATACCCCGGCAGGAAGAGCAGGTAAGATAAGCGCGAAGGGAAATAATATTGCGCTTGCTTGCGATATGAGTGAAAACGATGAGGTAGTTTGCCTCTGTCTTGAAACAAACGACGAATACTATGTTTAATATAAAGAAAAACGATGTTGTTGAGCTTCTTGTTGAGGATATCAACAATCTTGGCGCGGGCGTTTCACACCTTGAGGATGGTCGCGTTGTCTTTATTAAGGGTGCGGTAACGGGTGACAGAATTAGTGCAAAGATAATCAAGGTAAATACTAATTTTGCCGTTGCCAGACTTGAGGAGCTTCTTGAAAAATCACCCTTTCGTGATGACTGTTGCTTTTGTAACGCGAGCGAGAGCTGCGGCGGATGTGTTTACCGTCACATCACCTACGATCACGAAAAGGAAATTAAAAAGAACTATGTAAAGCACGCATTTATCAAGGTGGGATTGCCCGACGTGATTATCAATGACGTGCATAGCACAAATGAAATAAGGGGTTATAGAAACAAGGCGCAGTATCCATTTGCGATGACAAAGCAGGGCATTGTGGCGGGCTTTTATGCTACTAAAACCCATAACGTTGTGCCCGCTTTCGACTGCGCGCTCCAACCGAGAATATTTGGTGAGATATTGCAATTTGTTTGCGATTTTGCAAACGAGAAAAAGCTCACGGTGTATAATGAAGAAACGGGTAAGGGCTTGCTTCGTCACCTCTATTTGCGCTATGGCAAAAACACGGGCGAGATCATGCTTTGCCTCGTTATAAACGGTGAAAAAATGCCGTGCGAGAGGGAATTTGCCGAGAGAATTACTTGTGAATATCCATTTGTAAAAAGCATTCAACTCAATATTAATCAAAAGAATACTAACGTTGTTTTGGGCGATACATACAGGACACTTATTGGCGAGAGGTATATCGAAGATGTTCTTTGTGGAGTGCGCTTTCGCATAACTCCCGAATCCTTTTATCAGGTAAATCACGACGGTGCAGAACTACTTTACGGACTTGCCAAGGACAAAGCAATCGAAGGATTTGAAAAAAAGATTTCGCTTGTTGATATGTACTGCGGAACGGGAACGATCGGTCTTTCGATGGCTGATTCTGTTTCCGAGCTTGTTGGCGTTGAGATAGTTGAGGGCGCTGTTGAATGTGCCAAGGTGAATGCCAAGCTCAACTGCTTTGAAAATTCAAAGTTTTACGCAGGTGATGCTAGGAATATTGAGTCGCTTTTTGCATCCGTTGAGGCCAAGCACGGTCTGCTTTCTCCTGATGTGGTTATTCTCGATCCACCGAGAAAGGGATGCACTCCCGAGGTGATAGAATATCTTGCCGCGCGTAATGTAGAGCGAATAGTTTACGTTTCTTGCGATGCGGATACACTTGCACGCGATTGTAAGATGTTTGCCAATCTTGGATATAAAATAGGTGTAGTTGATCCCGTGGATATGTTTCCGCGAACGGGGCACGTCGAGTCGGTCGTGTGTCTCACACGACGGCTCGACAATGAATTGCGCGAGCGCATGAATTGAGTGCGTTGCACTCATGAATTGGCTTCGCCATGAATTGCGCCTGAGGGCGCATAAGGTAGGACGCGCAATTCAATTCATGACACGAAGTGTCAAATCATTCAAAACGAGGGTTTACAATGAAAGAAAACTTTTTAGTCGACTTATCAAAGCAATTTGCTGTTGACATCGTCAATCTTTGTACTGATATAAAGGAAAATCGCAAAAGCAACGTACTGTTAAATCAAGTATTGCGGAGCGGCACAAGTATCGGAGCGAACATTCATGAAGCCAACTATGCGGCAAGTAAAGCAGATTTTATTAATAAGTTTCAAATTGCCTTAAAAGAATGCTACGAAACGGATTATTGGCTCGGTTTGTTCAAGGATACGCACATGATAACTGAGGAAGAGTACAAGGATTTGTTTGCAAAATGTAGCAAAATTCGCAAGTTGCTTATTGCCTCCATCACCACCGCAAAGGAAAATCAATAAAGACAAATGATGATTTTGAGCATAACTCAAAGCTCTCATTTACAGCTGTTTAGTATAACATATCGAAAGGAGCTTTTATGAAAGAGATTGTTTTTGGTGATTTGAAATTTTCTATTTCAAATTCATATAGAATTATGAAATCGCGGATTAAGAATTGTTCAAGTGTATCATTATTTGGAGAATTTTCTGAAAAGGTCTTTCTATACAAAAGCTTTTTGGGAGCGGAGATAGAATTCGAAATGGATAGATGGGACACTTCGACTATTTCTAAGATCGATGACATTTTAATAGGCAAATACGGCGAGCCCGATTACATAGCAAAGGGCGAGATGAAGATTTGGAAAGAAAAAGATTTTTATGTCGTTCACGGCATGGATGAAAAGCATTACCAAGTGGACGTTCATATCGTAAAAATATGTTTCAGCAAACCTTATTTCTTTATGTTAGATTTTGAAAAATACCGAGAGTATGTCGTCATCTTTAACGAGATAAGCGAAAAATTAGGGCTTCGGTGGAGTGGCAATTTGAGTGTTCTTGACAGACAAATGGCTGTCTTGATGGACTCCGAAGCCTATAGCTATTACTTTTATTTTGGGAAAGGCAAGTTTGCTTTTTATTCAAGCGAGAAGAAAAAAGAAGCTGTGGGTGTTCGTTTGGTTCCATCTTGGAACATCAAAGGTAAATACAAGACGATTCAAGATTTACATATTCAGTTGGATTCATTCTTTGATTATCTCAAAGAATATGATTTAAGCTTAAAAGGGTAAAAAGTGAGACTTTAAGGGATTACAACCCCCATTTTTGACTTGTTTTGAGACCTTTTGGAGTCTTGACCCACGTCGAGAGTGTCGTTTGTCTTGAAAGGAGGTAATTATGTTTGAACCATGCTCAAAAAAGCAAGGAGCTGACGAGAGAGTGCACAGAATGAAGCTGCATTGTGAGCCGTATGAGATGATAAAAAGCGGTAAAAAGACGATCGAGCTTCGCTTATTTGATGAGAAGCGTCAAATGATTAAGATAGGTGACGTGATAGCTTTTACTAACACTAAAACAGGTGAAGAGCTTTGTACACGTGTTCTTAATCTGCACCGATTTGATTCCTTTGCCGATCTATATAAAGCACTGCCGCTGCTTAAATGCGGATATACAGAGGATGATATTGATACTGCATCTCCTTTAGATATGGAACAGTATTATTCTCAAGAGGAACAGAAAGAATACGGAGTAATTGGCATTGAGCTTTGCTTGATTTCATAAGTATTAATTTTGAGGAAAAATTATGAATAATCTGACAGTACATAAAAAACGCAACAGTCTAATAGAGTTATACAGGTTTTTATTTGCGCTCAACGTGATGATTGGGCACGGTTTGTTTCCCATAAAAACTGAATATTTCGGTCCCGACAGGATCTCCGTTGAATTTTTCTTTGTTCTAAGCGGATTTTTGCTTTATAATTCGTTAGAAAAATATAAGGAAATGTCATTGCCAAAGGCAATAAAAACAATGGTTATTTCCAAAATGAAGCCGTTGCTTATTCCAACAGTAATAGGTCTTATTTCAAATGCAATTTACAACTATTTGACAAATTATAATCCTCTTAAGGTGTTCAGATATTTATGGTATATTCCTGCGATGATGGCGGCGTTCTTACTCTATACCGTTTTGAGAGTGCTTATCAAAAATAGCAAGGTTTTTTATATCACTGTTGCAGGAATATTCGTGATTTGCGCGTGCCTGCGTTTCTTTGGAAACGAAGATCTGTTTTTCTTTGACTATTTAAGATCTCCTTTGGCGGTAGGACTTGGAATTTTGCTTGGCAAAGTGCCAAAGCCCGAAATTAAGCGCAAGTGGATATGGTGGTTGATGCTTGTTCCTGTGTTGGCAGCAGTATTTGTTATTGTATTCTTACGTCTTGCGAAGGATTCGAGAGCTTATGAGGCACTTTTGGATCTTGTTTTGTATCCATTACTAATTTATATTTCATTCAGAATTGATTTTAATTTCCCGATATTCAATTATCTTGGCGCTTTGAGCTTTGGAATTTATGCTTATCAGTGCCCTGGTAGAATGCTTTGGGGATTTGGAATTACTGATGCTTGGCTTGTATTCTTTGTGATTGTGGGACTGACTCTTATAGATGATTTCGCCAAGAGATTGATTAAATATTTTAAACGAAAGGCAGTGCAGGCTGTGTGAATGATATGAGCCATTTGAATTATTTAAACGAGAATTATCCCGTGAGAAAAAGTGCAGAGGATAAGGAAAAATTCAAAAATTACATAGTGAAATCTCTTAAAGAAAAGGGAATTGAGGCCAAAATTGAGCGCACGGCGGACGGCAAGAATGACAACATAGTTGTCGGCGATCCCACAAAAGCCAAGGCTATATTTACTGCACACTACGATACACCTGCGCGTTCACTCTTTCCCAACATTATGATGCCCAAGAATAGAGTCGCATTCTATTCATACCAGTTTATACCCGTTATCTTTTTGCTTGTTATTTCGCTCGCGATCGGTTATCTTGTAGGAAACATAATATTAAAAAATGAAAGTGTATGGTATTTTGCTTTTCTAATTTCATACTACGCGATATTCTTTCTTATGATGATGGCATTTACCAACAAGTTCAATTATAACGACAATACCTCGGGCGTTGCTACGGTTTTGAGTATTATTGATGGACTTAATGCCGATGAATTGAAGGACATTGCATTTATTCTTTTTGACAACGAAGAAAAGGGCAAAAAGGGATCTGCTGCTTATTTTAAGGATCACAAGGAAGATATGAAGGATAGATTTCTTGTGAATTTCGACTGTGTTGGAAATGGAAAAAATATTATTTTCATAGCGCAAAAGGATGCTGCGGACAGTGATGAATACAAAATCCTTGCAGACTCTTTTGAGAAAAACGTTGGATTTTCACTCGATTTTTCAACATACAAGAATGCAGATGCTAATTCAGATCATAAGAATTTCCCTAAGGGTGTTGCCTGCGTAGCGTGCAAAAAGGCGAAGAACGGTCTTTTGTATACGCCCTACATACACACGAATAAGGACGTAGTGGCAAATAATGGAAACATTGACTTTTTGTCCAAAAACGCGATTGATTTTGTTAGAAAAATGCATTAATATTCGGCAATATTCAACAATGTTTTTGCAAATCTATTGCCAAAAAATCAAATGTATGATATAATTTTAATGTTCTTTTTGAACTGATCCTTTTGACTTATTCATATTCAAAATATGAATATTCATCCCACTGTAATTTGCGCTTTATTTAGCGCGTAGAAATGGAGAAAATTATGGCTGAAAAGAAAAGAAAGCGCCGTTTTGGCGACAGAAAAGAGGGAAGAAAGTTAAGAACCCTTAATCCGATAACCCGTGCAATGCCTTACATAATGCCTAAAAGAAGCGATTCACTGAATTACTTTACCGAAAAACTTGATATTACTGAGGCGGAAAAGTTTTGCCGTGAACAAACAAGGGCTGGAAAAACTAATTTTTCTTTACTCCACGTGATCATTGCATCATATCTTCGTGTTGTTTCCCAGCGTCCTGCAATTAACCGTTTTGTAAGCGGTCAGACGATCTACGCGAGAAACAATATTGAGGTTCTTATGACCATCAAAAAGAAGATGGCTCTTGATGCTGAGGATACTTGTATTAAGGTTGAATTTGAACCCACGGACACAATCTATGACGTTTATGATAAGTTTAATAAGGCAGTTGAAGCGAATAAGGGAGATACTGACGGAAATGCTACTGAGGATTTTGCGAAAATACTCAATTATATTCCTCGCTTCATGCTTCGCTTTGTAATATGGCTTATAAAGACTCTCGATTACTATGGCATTCTTCCTAAATCCATAATTAATCTTAGTCCATTCCACGGTTCATTGATCGTTACTTCTATGGGATCGCTCGGTATCCGTCCTATTTATCATCATATTTACGATTTTGGCAATCTTCCTGTCTTCGTTTCATACGGCGCAAAGCAGCGTGGTATAAAAATGGATGATGACGGAGAGGTATATAGATATAGGTATATTGAAATGAAGGTCGTTACCGACGAGAGAATTTGTGACGGATATTATTATGCATCTGCTTTTAAGATGATGAAAAAGATATTTGAAAATCCTCGCATTCTTGAAAATCCACCTGAAAAGGTTATTGAGGATATCGACTAATATTATTAAAAAACGGACGAATTTTCTTCGTCCGTTTTTGCCATATTTTACACTGCTGATTTATGAATAATACACTTGTCGCTTTGTCAATACTTTTCATAAAATATGGTGGTGTGAGGTAATTATGTATTATAATAAAGTGGAGATATGCGGAGTGAATACTTCAAAGCTAACAGTGCTTAGTGATGATAAAAAGCGAGAGCTTCTTATCAGGGCAAAGAATGGCGATATGCAAGCGAGAGAGGAGTTAATTTACGGAAATTTACGTCTAGTGCTTAGTATAATACAGAGATTTATGAATAGAAATGAAAACGTCGATGATCTTTTTCAGGTGGGGTGTGTTGGCTTGATAAAGGCAGTTGATAATTTTAATACAGATCTTGAGGTAAAATTTTCCACATATGCTGTTCCGATGATAATTGGAGAGATTAGAAGATATTTGCGAGATAACAACTGTATACGCATAAGTCGGTCTTTGCGCGATCTTGCATATCACGCGATGGGCGCGAGGGAAGAGCTGGCAAGGGAAAATGAGAACGAGCCAACCGTTGAGCAAATTTCTGCAAAGCTAGGTGTTGAAAAGGAAAACGTAGTACGCGCATTGGAAGCTATAGTTGCACCTATTTCCTTATATGAGCCGGTTTATACCGATAATGGTGACTCCATATTCGTGATTGACCAATTGAGTGATTCAAGCTCCGGTGAAGAAATATGGCTTGAAAGCATTGCCTTGAGGGAGGCGATGAAGGTCTTGAACGAGAGGGAGCGATCCATTATTTATATGAGATTCTTTAAGAATAAAACTCAAATGGAGATAGCGAGTGAGATAGGTATATCACAAGCGCAGGTTTCACGTCTTGAAAAAGGCGCTCTTGAAAGAATGAGAAAACAGTTTTAGACATTGTCATATATTTGATTTACGCATAATATGTTAAGGAAGAAAGCTTTTTTCTTCCTTATATCATTTTTGGAGGGTAGATCATGTCGGATAATAGATTCGGATGCCTTGGAACGGGTAATACAAGGGATACGGTATGTATTGAGGCAAACCGTGTGCTTGACTCGTGTAGGGACAGGGATTGTTATGAAAACGTTCAGGTTTTTTTAACGAATTTCGGCAACGAGATTATAGAAAGAACGGGAAATATCAGAGTTAAGGATTCGTGCATAGCTTGGACTAATATAAGTGTTGAGCCGATAGCCTTTAATAGAGGATTTTATTCGGTAAATATCAGACTTTATATAAGACTTGCATTTGAGGCTTGTTTAGCGCCCGGCAGAATTCAAGAATTCGAGGGTGTTGCAGTAATTGATAAGAAGGTAATACTCTTTGGCGGAGAGAGCAATCTCAACGTATTCAAGAGCAACGGCACATCGGGCTTCTGCGAAATGCCCGAAGACCTGTGCTGCTCGGAGGGCAATCTGCCAACAGCTGTGCTTGAGGTGATAGATCCTATCATACTTAATGCAAAGGTTATTGAAAAGAAGCACGGTCATCACTGCGTTTGCTGCTGCACATGCGGTGATATTCCCGAAGGTGTGACAAGAAATATCAACGGTCCTCTCTGCGATGACACTGAGAGATATCTTGTGGTTTCGTTGGGCATCTTTTCGGTTGTTCGGATTGTGCGCCCCGCGCAGTATCTTATCAATGCCACCGAGTACACAGTGCCCGATAAGGAGTGCCTCACACATTCCGAGGAGAATCCTTGCGATATTTTCAGATGTATGGAGTTTCCTGTAGAGGAATTTACCGCAGGACACGGTCCCACACTCAAACCCTTGAATCATACTGACAAGGGATGTGGCTGTAAGTAAAAAATGGCTGTTGCAAATGCAACAGCCTATTTTTTATTTGAGTATATATTTTGGTTCGGATTTGTTTATTACAGTTTCCTTTGTAATAACAATCTTTTCAATATCCGTGCGAGAGGGAACGGAGTACATTATCTGCATCATAAATCCTTCCATTATGGATCGGAGTCCGCGTGCGCCCGTATTTTGCTCAATGGCAAGCTCTGCAATAGCACCGATTGCATCATCCTCAAATTCTATCTCAACACCGTCTATTGAGAAAAGCTTGGTGTATTGCTTTAAGAGAGAGTTTTTGGGTTCTGTTATTATTCTCTTAAGAGCATCCTTATCAAGCTCGGAGAGAGCCACGATAACGGGTATTCTGCCCGTAAGCTCTGGAATTATTCCGTATTTAACGATATCGTGAGAGGTGACGTCGCGGTATATGCCGTCCTTTTTCTTCTCACTCTTTTTCTTTACCTCACCGCCAAAGCCGATCACGTTATTGCCCTTACGCTTTTCGATGATCTGCTCAAGTCCGTCGAATGCACCGCCGCAAATAAAGAGAATATTTGCAGTATTTATCTGAATAAACTCTTGGTTGGGATGTTTGCGTCCACCCTGTGGGGGAACGTTTGCAACAGTGCCTTCAAGTATCTTAAGCAGTGCTTGCTGCACACCTTCACCCGAAACGTCACGTGTTATTGAACGGTTTTCGCTTTTTCGGGAGATCTTATCTATTTCATCTATATAGATGATACCTTTTTCTGCTCTTGCAACGTCATAATCTGCCGCTTGTATCAGGCGGAGAAGGATATTTTCAACGTCCTCGCCGACATATCCTGCTTCTGTAAGTGTGGTCGCATCTGCAATTGCAAACGGTACCTGCAGAGTTTTTGCAAGGGTCTGCGCAAGGAAAGTTTTTCCAACACCGGTAGGACCAATAAGAAGCACATTGGATTTTTGAAGCTCAACACCGTCAAGCTCCTTATCCTTCTGCTCCTCGTCCTTTGAAAGAATACGCTTATAGTGGTTATACACCGCAACGGAAAGTGCAATTTTTGCATCATCCTGACCTATTACGTATTCGTCCAATGTTTTCTTAATATCCTGGGGCTTGGGGAGTTCCTCAAGCTTTAATGTATCCGTGGGAGCAGAGAAGTCTGAAATCGCTTCATCAAGTATCTCTGAACAAGTGTCAACGCAGAAATCACAGATATAAACTCCCTTTGGTGAGGGAATTAAAAAATTAACTTGATTTTCGTTTCTTCCGCAGAAACAGCAATACCTTTTGGGGGTATTGCCGTTTCCGTCGGGCTTTTTATTTTCAGCCATAATATTTACCTTTCAACTTAAGCTCGATTAAGCGTGCTTGTCGATAACCTTATCAATAAGACCGTATGCAAGAGCTTGCTCTGCGGTCATATAGTTATCTCTCTCGGTATCACGTGCGATCTCATCAATGCTTTTGCCCGTATTTTCAGCAAGTATCTTATTGAGCTTGTCACGTGTACGAAGAATAAGCTCTGCCTGAATTTTAATGTCGGTCGCCTGACCCTTTGCGCCGCCGAGGGGCTGATGGATCATTATCTCACTGTTAGGAAGAGCAAATCTTTTGCCCTTTGTTCCTGTGGAGAGAAGGAATGCACCCATAGATGCCGCCATACCGATGCAAACGGTGGAGACGTCACACTTTATAAAATTCATTGTATCGTAGATAGCCATACCTGCGGTAACTGATCCGCCGGGGGAATTAATGTAAAAGGAAATGTCCTTGTCGGGATCCTGCGCCTCAAGATAAAGAAGCTGTGCAACCACAAGGGAAGCGGTGGCGTCATTTACCTCGTCGGAAAGGAATATGATGCGGTCATTAAGCAATCTTGAAAAAATATCGTAGGATCTTTCACCTCTGCCCGTCTGCTCGACGACCATAGGTACAAGTGAATTATTCATCATAAGTAATGACCTCCTAAAAAAATCTAAAGGGAATTATGCTTCTGCCTCTTCAGCAGCCTTTTTTGTTGTTTTTCTTGTCTTCTTTATGGGCTTTTCTTCGCCTTCAGCAGCTTCTGCCTTGGGAGCGGCCTTCTTTGTTGCTCTCTTCTTGGGAGCCTTAACAACTGCCTTCTCCTTAACTGCATCAAGAGCAAGCTGAACTCTCATATCGGATGCGATAAGATCGGAATCGATGGATGCCTTAACCTGTTCCACGTCGATGCCGTATGCCTCTGCAATTCTTGCATACTCTGCATTGATATTCTCCTCGGATGCAACAAGGTTTTCAAGGTCTGCGATCTTTTCAAGAGCAAGTCTTGCCTTAACCTGCTTTTCTGCCTGAGAACGGAACTGTGCACGAAGTGTTTCAAGCGTCATACCTGTGTACTGGAAGTATGTCTTGAGATCAAGTCCCTGCATTCTGAGCTGATTGTCATAATCGCGAACGAAGTTTTCTGCCTCGTTATCATACATAGCCTCGGGAATTTCTGCTTCAAGCTTTTCAATAAGAGCATCCATAAGCTGACCGTCAACTGCGCTCTGTGCAGTTGCTTCGTGTCTCTTTTCGATTTTTGCCTTAAGATCTGCCTTATATTCATCAAGTGTATCGAATTCGGAAACGTCCTTTGCAAATTCGTCGTCAAGCTCGGGAAGCTCAACCTTTGTGAGAGCGTGAAGCTTTACCTTGAATACGGATGCCTTACCTGCAAGCTCCTCAGCGTGATACTCTGTGGGGAAGGTTACGTTTACGTCAAATTCTTCGTCAACACTGTGACCAACGATCTGTTCCTCAAATCCGGGGATGAACTGACCTGAACCGAGCTTAAGAGCGTAATCCTCGCCCTTACCGCCTTCAAAAGCAACACCGTCAACAAATCCCTCAAAGTCGATAACTGCTGTATCACCAAGCTCTGCAGGACGATCGTTAGCGTCGAGCTCGCGGCTGTTTCTTTCTCTAACGAGTTCAAGCTCTTTATTAACCTCTTCGTCGGTTACGGGAGCTACCTCTTTAGTAACCTCGATACCGAAATAGCCCTCAATCTTAACGTCGGGCTTTACAAATACCTTTGCTGTGAATACTACGCCGTTTTCATCAAGAGAGAGAACGTCGATCTCGGGCTGTGCAACGGGATCGATGCCAGCTTCCTTAATTGCTGCCTCATAAGCCTCGGGAAGAATATCGTTAAGAGCTGTATCATAGAAGAAGCCCTTTCCGTACATTTTCTCGATCATTGCTCTGGGAGCCTTGCCTTTTCTGAAGCCGGGAATATTGATCTTGCCAACCTCTTTTTTATAAGCGCGCTCGCAAGCAGCTTCAAATACTGACTGTTCTACAGAGAAGTGAAGCTCAACCTTGCTTCCTTCAAGCTTTTCGTTTTTAATCAATTTCATTTTAGAAATCCTCCAATTTTTTTACATACATCGTTAATTATATATAATTAATAGCAAAATGTCAAGATTATTTTGCAAATTTACCAATTTTTAGAGAAAAATGGGCATTGGGCAGAAATTTAAATAGTCTGCAGCAACCATTATAAAGCTAATTCCATCGAATTGGAACTGTCTTGGAATGGCATAATTATTATGGATATGTCCGTAATAGCAGGTGTCTATATTATACTTTTTAAGAACTTCAAGAATTGGCTCACAAATACAATCTGCATAGACGGGTGGGAAATGCAGAAAGACGAGGATCGGAAGATGGTGTCCTTCTTCTTTTAGCTTTGTTGCTTCCTTAAGACTTATTTCAAGGCGCTGTGCCTCTCTTGCTACGATCTTTTCATAATCAACGTCACCCACGGTTTTTTGCTGTTTTTCATCGTAAAACCAACCGCGCGAGCCGCAGATTATACAATCGTCAAGAAGATATGCGTTGTTGTGCAAAAGCTTTATTGTTGTAATCTCGTTTTCGGAGAAGAATGAGTGTATCTTACTTGCGGTAGACCACCAAAAATCGTGGTTGCCCTTGCCGATTATTTTGGTGCCCGGAAGGGAATCAAGAAATTTGAAGTCGGACTTTGCTTCGTCAAGTGTCATTGCCCATGAAATATCACCGGGAATAACGATAACGTCATCATCATTTATTATGGAACGAAAATTCTTTTCAAGCTTTTGATGGTAGTTCGACCATTTCGTTCCAAATTTTTCCATGGATTTATTTGTGGTTTCATTGGTAGAAAGATGAAGGTCGGAAATAACGTATAAAGACATTGGAATTTCCTTTCGGATGAATAAGAATTTTAAAAAAGAGAATAATATTCTTGAGAGTTACCTCTCAATTTTTAAAGCCATATGGCGGAATGGAGTTTAGTAATATGAACGGTGAGAAAAAATGCTGCTCAAGTCCTAAAAATGTTATCAAGGGTATTACCTGTGATGTTATAAATTGTGAATACCATCAAGGTAACGGTAATTGCTGCGCAGGTCATATCAAGGTAGGTCCCAATCAGGCAGAGACAAGCACTGAAACGCTTTGCGCTACCTTTAAGAACAGAACTGAATAAATCCTCCAAAGCATATCCCGGAAGGGATATGCTTATTTTTTAAGAAAATTTAATACCTCGCCGTACATAGCTTGCGGATCGACAACTGATCTGAAATTAACGGGTCTTTTATCAAGATCTTTGAGTGGATCGGGAATTTGCGCCCCCGAATTATTGGCAAGCATATCAAGTGCCATTAAGCTGCCACCGTTACTATTGCCCCATATCGATTCGTAGACGTCCTTTGCAAATTTAAAGGGACTTGCAGTTGATGCAACCACGCACAGTGTGTTGTCACCACTCGCTTTTCGATAGCTTTCGAGTGCCGAGAAGGCAACGGCGGTGTGCGTGTCCATTAAATATTGATTTTTCTCTAAATTATTCTTTATTGCGGTAGCTGTGTCATATTCATCGGCGAAAAATCCGACGAAGTTATCATCAATTATCTCTTTGGTTGCAGAGTCTATTTGATAGTTACCGTTAGTGTTTAGTGATTCCATCCATTCAAGTGTTTTTTCACTTCCCGCAATGAAATAAAGGAGTCTTTCGAGATTGCTCGAAATAAGTATATCCATTGAAGGAGATGATGTGAGATGAAAGGGTCTGTTTCTATCATATCTGCCCGTGTTAAAGAAGTCGGTAAGCACGTTGTTTGAGTTGGAGGCGCAGATAAGCTTGTTGATGGGAAGTCCCATTAATTTTGCAATATATGCGGCGAGAATATTACCAAAATTTCCTGTGGGAACACAAACGTTTATCGAATCTCCAAGGCGGATTTTTTGAGCGTTCAGAAGATCGCAATATGCCTTGATATAGTAAACGATCTGCGGTGCAAGTCTGCCGAAATTTATAGAGTTTGCGCTTGAGAGGAAAACTCCTTTTTCGTTCAGCTCGGTTGCGATTTTATCATCACTGAAAATATGCTTAACACCCGTTTGAATATCGTCAAAATTACCTTTCACGGCACAGACATTAACGTTATTGCCCGTTTGTGTGGTCATTTGCAATTTTTGGACGGTGCTGACTCCGTTTTCGGGATAAAATACCGAGATTTTGATGCGGTCTATATCCTTATATCCTTCAAGGGCTGCTTTGCCCGTATCACCTGATGTGGCAACAAGCACAAGCGCTTCTCTTGTTTCACCCGTCTTGGTGAGAGCGCGTGAGAGAAGTCTTGGCATTATCTGTAACGCCATATCCTTGAAGGCGCAGGTCGGGCCGTGCCAAAGCTCGAGCGAATAAGTTCTTTTATCCACCTCTGCAAGAGGGCAAGGATCGGGAGAAAAACTCTCCTTTGAGTATGCTGCCGATGCGTCTGCAAGTAATTCTTCATAGGTATAATCCGTGAGGAATTTTGAGAGTACGTTGGCTGCAAGCTCGGGATATGAAAGGGAAGTGTAGGTGCGGATTTCATCCTGAGTTAAGGTAGGAATACTATCAGGAACAAAAAGTCCGCCGTCGTATGCAAGTCCCTGCTTAATAACCTGAGCCGATGTATATTTAATTTCGTTTTTATCTCTTGTGCTTTGAAATTTCATAGGACTCTCCTATAGATTTTTATTGAAAAATTCAAGTGCGTTTTTAAACGTTATTTTTTCGATTAGTTCGTTACTGTAATTTAGCTTTTGCAATTCATCGGCAATCATTTCAATGTCGGATATGTTTGAAAAGCCATTTGGTAAATTTGTGCCGTCAAGGTCACAACCAAATACAAGTGTATTTTCTCCGCCGAGAGAAAGATAATGTTCAATATGCTTTATTACATCACACGAACTTGCCTCGTGATTCAAGGAAAGATGCTCGGGACAGAGGTTTATGCCGACAAGACCGCCAAGATTTTTGATGGCTGTGAAATCCTTGTCTCTTAAATTTCTTGTGTGAGGATTTACAAAATAAGAATCGGAATGTGATGCTACTATTGGCGTTGAACAGCTTTGAGCAAGCTCAAGTACCATTTCTGCCCCTTCAAATGAGGAGTGGGATATATCGGGAATAATACCTAAGTCAAAGCATTTCTTAACTACATCAACACCAAAATCAGTAAGTCCGACATGAGTATCATGCGCTCCGCCTATGCAGGTTTCGCCGTACCAATTCAGAGTCATCATTCTTACACCGTGTGAATATAGGGTATCAAGGCGGGAGAGATCATTTTCTAATATTCTTACATCCTCGATTGAGAGAATGAAAGCACGTTTGTTTTGTGACAAAAGGGAATTGAGCGTTGCGCTGTCGCGCGCAAGTCCTACCTTATCCTGATTGATTTTAATTTCATTGTCAAGATTTTTCATCACCTCGAAAAAGCGTGTATATCCTTGCGCATCACTTAATTTGTGGTGTGTCCAGACAGCCATGACTTGTGCATAGCTATCGAAACGCTTTGCTTTTTTGAGAGAAACGTGAAAATCATTATTGTATATGCCTTGATTTTCGGCAAGTAAGCGAGTTGCGGTATCGCAATGTAAATCAAATAAATTCATAAATTAGTTAGTAAATGCATTTTCCATATGATTGATTTTGATAAGCTCCGGCTTGGATGCTACCGTGGACTTTGAAAGATACACCTCAATCACGTCAAGGCGCGGCATTTTGCTTGTGCGATGAGTGTTTAAGTATGCTTGCGCCGCGATAAGAGTCCTTTTTTGCTTTGCCGCGGTAACGGCAGTAGCGGGTGTACCGAACATCATATCGTCGGGCGAGGTACAGGATCGCGTTTTTACCTCAACAAAAACAATATATTGCTTGTTTTCAGCAATTATATCAATTTCGTTGTGCGATGCAAAATAATTTCTTTCTAAAATCTTATATTTTTTCTCTTTGAGATGGGCGCAAGCGATATCCTCGCCAAATCTTCCTATTTCAGTAGTCGTTTTCATATCAATTATCTAAAAATCGGATAAATTTCTTGCGATGGATGGGCGAAGCTCCATATTCACGAAGTGCATCCATGTGTTGCTTTGTGCCGTAGCCCTTATGCTTGGCAATGCCGTACTGAGGGTAGTCCTTATCCATTTGCTCACACATTTCGTCACGGGTTACTTTGGCAAGTATGGATGCCGCGGCAATGCTGGGACTTGTTGCATCTCCCTTGATTACTGTCATGGTGGGTATATCAAAGTCCTTTGCGATATTTCCGTCAATGATGGCAAAATCCGCTTTGATTTGTAATCCCTCGACCGCACGGCGCATTGCAAGCATATCTGCCTCAAGAATATTCAATTCGTCAATTTCTTCAACGCTTGCCTCTGCAATGCAGTAGGCGAGTGCATTTTCAATTATTTGATCAAAAACCTGCTTTCTCTTTTTTGGAGAGAGCTTTTTTGAGTCGTTAAGTCCTTCGATGTAGAGTCCTACGGGCAGAATGCAAGCTGCCGCAACGACGGGACCGCAAAGCGGGCCTCTGCCTGCCTCGTCAACTCCGCAGACGTATGTATAGCCCTTTTCGATAAGGGAGCTTTCTATAGTATATTCCAGCATTTGTTTCTCCGTAATTAAATTGTGTCAAGGGTTATTTTGCCGATCTTGGCGCTTCTGAATTCCTCAAGGAGCATATTTGCGGTGCGCTCGTAGTCAATCTCTCCACCACTTATAAGAAAGCCGCGTTTTTTACCTATTAATTCAAAGATCTGAAGATCGGTATAGTCCTCATAATTTTTCATATCTCCAAGCTTATATCGTTCTGCAAGCATTTGAGGATATTGCTTTCTAAGACGGGAGCAGAGAACTATGGCAAGACTTTCAATGTCAAGAATCTTGTCCTTGATAGCTCCTGTAATCGCGAGATTTTCACCCGTTAATCTATCGTCAAATTTGGGCCAGAGAACACCGGGCATATCCATAAGCATAAGACCTATATTTGTATCCACCCACTGTTTATCTACAGTAACGCCGGGGCGATTTTCTACCTTTGCCTTCTTGCTTCCGCATATTTTATTAATGAGGGATGATTTGCCCACGTTGGGAATTCCCACGATCATTGCTTTGAGCTTTCTGCCGTTCATACCCTTTGCCTCATAGCGAGCTATCTTTTCGGCAAGCACTGTATTAACTGCTTCCTTTATTTTGTTTATGCCAATACCGCTTACGCAGTCCGTAGTAATGCATATTGTTTGTGAATCGGAATAGTGATCACACCATTTTTTTGTCATTTCGGGATCGGCGAGAGTTGCTTTGTTGAGAAGTAGTATTGTCGGCTTTTGCGCAGTCATACTGGCTATCTCAGGATTTCTTGAGCTTTTTGGTATTCTTGCATCAAGTATTTCTATAACAACGTCAACGTTTTTTAAATTTTCGGTTATCATACGGCGAGTTTTCGCCATATGACCTGGGAACCACTGTATCTGTTCTGATGGCATTTTTATTAACCTTCCTGTGTTAAAATCTTATTTTACAAATCCAAATTTATCGAATGGGGAAATGCGAAGAATTACCTTGCCAAGCACGGTTCTTTCGTCAACAAATCCTATCTCGTATGCACGGCTATCCAAGGAATTATTTCTATTATCACCCATTACAAACAGGTGTCCCTCTGGAACTTGAGTGATATAAATTCCGCTATAATTCTTGTATTTGCCGTCTGTGAGATTGACGTATGCGGATTCGTCGATTATTTCGCTTTGCTCGAAAACATTATCATCGGAAACGTAAATTCTGCAATTATCATAATCTATTTTTATAAAACGGTTTTCAGTAGCAATAACGCGCTTTACAATTGGTTCATTCAAGGCGCCCGTTTGATGAAAAACGATAATGTCATTTTCCTTTGGTTCATAAAAAAGATTGGAGATTATAACTTTTTCTCCGTTAATCAGCGTGGGCGTCATCGAGGAGCCGACGACCGTGCACATTTTGAAGACGAACGTTATAATAATAAGGATAATAACCAACGCTTTTATAACTACGTCAAATACGTCGATTATGAAATTTTTGAATTTGGAGTTTGGAACAGCAGCAAAATCCGCCGAGCTTTGATTTTTATAAGACATTTTTTCCTCCAAGACACTGCTTTTTGATATCGAAATTATCGAAATTGTACTTAATTTTATATATTGTAACATATTTATCGTAAATAAACAAGATTTTTTCAAAAAATAAGAAAAAATGTTTAAAAATTCTAAAATTTATATTGACACGATTGAAAAAATATGTTACTATAGTATGACACAAAATATTGAACGTGGGGGATTGTCCCTTTAAAAGGTCGGTTTCTTGCGAAATGGTGGTTTCGCTTGCGTTCAAAGTCTATAAATTACATAAAGAGGAGAAAAATGTATGAATTACGGATTTAGTCTTTTGTGGCTTGTGGTTCTCATCGTTGCTGTTATTCTTGAGATGCGCACAAGTGACGTAGTTGCAGTTTGGTTTATGCCTGCTGCTGCAGTGGCATTCTTGCTCACATTCTTTGCAGGAGAGGACGAGGCAAAGAGCTTTGCAATTCAGATTTTTGCATTTGCAATGGTTTCTTTGGTATCTTTCGTTATCTTCAAGATTTCCTTCAATAAGAAGGTTAAGAGATTTAAAAAGGGTAAAACAAACATTACCGCTCTTATTGGCGAAAGATGTCTTGTTATTGAAGATATTTCCAATATCAACGTTAAGGGTATGGTAAACGTTAAGGGCTCACTTTGGAGCGCTTGCAGCGTAGACCCTCACGATTATATCGAAGCAGGTACAGTCGTAGTGGTTGAAAGAGTTGAAGGCGTTAAGCTTATCTGCTCAAGAGAGAAATAATATAGGAGGCAATCGTTATGACACCTGAAATTATTATCGGCGTAGGAATTGTAGTATTCCTTTTATTGATTCTTATTATCTGTAACATCCGAATCGTACCCCAGTCCAAGGCGTGGGTTATGGAACGACTTGGTGTTTACTCCAAGACATGGCATACGGGCTTGCACATCAAGATTCCTTTCATCGAAAGAGCTGCTAAAAAGGTAGACCTTCGTGAACAGATCTTGGTTTGCGGCGAAGGATTTAATCACGGTCAGTATCATTCTCATGATAAAGATAACAAGATAAGATATGCTTATAGAGATGTAAATGAAGATACTTATGCTGCAGGATCTAACACATCTGCGGCAGCTGTTGGGGCAATTGCAGGCGCTGGTAAGTCGGTTGCTGGTGGTGCTGTTGCAGGTGTAGCAGGTTCATCCAACAAGGCTTCTACTGCTACGCAAGGTGACGTAGAGGTATACTATGACTATAGACTTGGTTCACATCGCAACGCACACAGTCGTGCTTCTCAGCCCGTTATCACAAAGGATAACGTTTCTATGGAAATAGATACAGTTATTTTCTACAGCATTACTGATCCTAAGCTTTATGCTTACGGTCATTCTCAGCCCCTTAAGGCAGTTGAGCATCTTTCTGCTACAACACTTCGTAACATTGTTGGTGGCATGGAGCTTGATGAAACTCTTTCTTCAAGAGATGAAATCAACTACAAGCTTAGAAAGGTTCTTGACGAAGCAACTGATGCTTGGGGTATCAAGGTTACTCGTGTTGAAATTAGAAACATCATCATTTCCGATGTAGAGCTTGCTGAAGCTATGGAAAAACAGATGATTGCTGAACGTACAAAGAGAGCTGAAATCCTTCTTGCAGAAGGCGAAAAGAAATCCGAAATTCTTAAGGCTGAAGGTAAGAAAACTGCTGAAATCCTTGTTGCTCAAGGTAAGGCGGAGGCGATCAGACTCGTTAATGAAGCTACTCCTTCTCAGGAATTCCTTACTATCCGCGCTCTCGAAGCATACGAAGTTGCAGCTCATGGTCAGGCAACAAAGATCATCGTTCCTTCAAATCTCCAGTCCCTTGCAGGTCTTGCACTTAGCGGCGCTGAAGTTTTCAAAGAAGGCGAAAAGATGGAAGCTCCCGCAGTTGATGCTGAATAATTATTGAATTAATATTGAAAGACACGGCTTAGGTCGTGTCTTTTTTTGTTTTCTTTTGTAAAAACCTTTGACAAAAGCAATACTATATAGTATAATAATTAAACGTAGAGAAAATTCCTGCTTTGGCAGTTTTAAGGAGATAATATGCCCAAGTTTTTTATCAATAAAAATCAAATAGACGGTGAATATATTTCTATTGTAGGTGAGGATGCCCATCACATCTCGCGTTCTCTCAGAATGGCAGTTGGTGAGAAGATCACCGTCTCGGATGGTGAAAAATTTGAATATGATTGCGTTCTTGAGGATTTTGCAAGCGGCTGTGTTAAGGCAAGAATTATAGACCAATTTGTATCTAGAGCAGAGCCCGAAATAAGATTTCATCTTTATCAAGCTTTGCCCAAGGGCGAAAAGCTTGACCTTATAATTCAAAAGGCGGTTGAATGTGGTGCTTACGACATAACTCTTTTTGAGAGCGAGCGTTGCATTGCCAAGGTCAAAGGCGAGGCGGAAGGACGAAAGAGCGAGAGAAGAAACAAAATTGCTCTTGAAGCCGCAAAGCAGTGTTGTAGAGGAATAATTCCAATTGTAAATCCTACGCTTACCTTTGAAGAAATGTTGAAAAAGGCAACTGATTCATCAGTGGCACTTTTTTGCTACGAGGGTGAGGGCACAAGATCTCTTGGTGAGGTGCTTAAGCAAATAAGAAAAGAGAATAATCTCACGGATATATCTATTATAATAGGAAGTGAAGGTGGATTCTCCATATCCGAGGTTGAACGTGCAGAAATTGCAGGTTGCTATAAAATAGGACTTGGAAAGAGAATTCTAAGGACTGAAACGGCGGCTATAATGGCGCTTAGCTGCCTTGTTTATGAATTTGAACTATCTTGATTGTGCATATTTACAGTGCTTTTCACTAAAAAGCACAAAAAAAATTAAAAAAATTAGAGAAAATATCAAAAAACCTATTGAAAAATAACAAAAAATGTAGTATTATATAGTGTAGTATGTACAAAAAACTTTTAATCCTATAAATGAGAGGTTTAATTTATGTCTAACAGATTATTTCAGGGCGTTGTTCATCAGATGAAGGATGCGGTTGATCGCATTATTGGTGTGGTTGATGAAAACGGTGTTGTAGTTGCTTGCTCCGATCTCCCTAAGATCGGTGAGGTAAGACAGGGTGTTGCAGAGGAAATTTCTTACTCTGCAAAGACATTTGTTTTGCTTGGTAATACATACAGTCCTATATCTTCAGGATCTAAATCCGAATATTACGTATTCGTTGAGGGAGAGGACAAGATGGCTGAAAAAATTGCCAATATTCTTGTTGTTTCTTTCGCAAATATTAAGAACCTTTATGACGAAAAATATGATAAGGGCTCTTTCATTAAAAATATCATTCTTGATAACATCCTTCCCAGCGACATATATATTAAGAGCAAGGAGCTTCATTTCAATACCGAAGAGGTTAGAATCGTTTTCCTTATTAAGTTCTATGGCAGAACAGATATTATGCCCTTTGAGATGCTTCAGAATATGTTCCCTGACAAATCTAAAGACTACGTTATCAGCGTTGGTGAGCAGGACGTTGTTCTTGTTAAGGATATTAAACCCGGAACAGAGCGTCGCGAAATAGAAAAGATGGCTGCAGGCATTGTTAATACTCTTGCTAATGATTATTATGCAAAGGTTTCTATCGGTATCTCGACCGTTGTTGACAACATCAAGGACCTTGCAAGAGCTTATAAAGAGGCGCAGGTTGCACTTGACGTGGGCAAGGTATTTGAAACCGAAAAGAACATTATCAGCTATGAAAATCTCGGTATTGGAAGACTTATTTATCAGCTTCCCACAACTATGTGCGAGATGTTCCTCCAGGAAGTATTTAAGAAGGGAAGCCTTGATTCACTCGACAGAGAAACTCTTATGACGATCCAGTGCTTCTTTGAGAATAATCTTAACGTTTCCGAAACGTCAAGAAAGCTTTTTGTACACAGAAATACACTTGTATATAGACTTGAAAAGATCCGCAAGCTCACAGGTCTTGACTTGCGTGAGTTTGAGCACGCTATCACTTTCAAGGTAGCACTTATGGTTCAAAAATATCTTAAGTCCATATCCTCAAAATATTGATTTCTATTGATATTAAGCGAAACGGCGTTTATCCCCGTTTCGCTTAGTGTCGTTCTAAATAATTTATAGAGATTGGAGAATATTATGAAAAATATGAAAAATAAGATAATATTGCAGATTGTTGCTATACTGCTCACTCTGATTTTAGTTGTTTCAGTTACTGCTTGCATACTTCAAAATAATAGTAATACCAATGGCAATAACAATATTCAAACTCCCGATGATCCTAATAGAGAGCCGATAGATTATACAAATTCAATGTTGCTTGTTGATGCGATATTTAATTTGTATTCAATTTATGATATTGACTATGAGCAGGCAATGCTTGCTGCAATTCGTGCTTACGTAGATGCAACGGGTGATAAATACGCGTATTTCTTTACTGCCGAGGAGCTTGAGGAATTAATGTCCGAAAACAATGGCGATTTCTACGGCATCGGTGTTCAAGTAATATTTGACTATGATGAGCATTGCATGGAAATTATGCTTGTTATGCCCAATTCTCCCGCAGTTGGAAAGCTTGAGATCGGTGACAAGGTTACTCACATCTATGCGGATGGTGAAAAGATAGCACTTGCAGATGTTGTTGCAGAGAATATTGAAAAGCTTACAAAAATCTATCCTTCCTTCACTGAAGAGGAAATAAATATTGCCGCAGGAAATCAGGCACTTGATTATGCGGTTTCAAAGCTTAAGGGTCCTGAAGGTACAAATGCTCACTTTATTGTAAACAGAGACGGTAAAGTGATTGATATGAATATTACAAGAGCAAAGGTTAAAACTGTTTCTGTAAGAAGCAAGGTTTCTATCAGAGATAGCAAGGTAGGTATCGTATCAATTTCTCAATTTGACCTCACCACTCCCACTCAGTTCAAGGAGTGTATGAATGATTTGATTTCAAAGGGATGTGAAAAATTTGTTTTCGACGTTAGAAACAATCCCGGCGGAGACCTTGCATCCATCACTGCGGTTCTCAGTATGATTTTAAACAAGGGCGATGTGGTTATTTCTACAAAATCTGCGTCCGGCGCGGAAGAGATCACCAAGGTTGACGTAGTTAATTATGCAGGAAATTATTCGACTTGCAATATAACCGAGGCCGAGATCGGCATGTACGGAAAATATGAGATGGTTGTTCTCGCGGATGCAAATACCGCAAGCGCAGCAGAGCTCTTTACCGCTGCACTCCGTGATCATAACAAGGCAAAGATAGTTGGTGTAAAGACCTACGGTAAGGGAAGCGTACAGAGTATTTTACCTCTTTCCTCCAGTGGTGGAGAAGGTGCAATTAAGCTCACAACGATGCTTTATTATCCCCCCTGTGGCGAAGGATATAACGGCATAGGTATTGCACCTCATTATGAGGTGGAGCTTAGCGGCATAGCTAAAGAAACACATTTCTATAAGCTCACCGAAGAAATAGACAATCAGCTTCAAAAAGCTGTTTCACTTTTAATTGATTAATTTGAATTTTTATTATAGATAGGAGATTTTTACTATGGCAAAGGCAAAACAGATGTTGTATACAAAAGAGGGCTTTGAAGCCCTTCAGGCAGAGCTCAGAGAGCGTCAGACTGTAAAACGTGAGGAAATCAAAGAAGCTATCGCTACTGCACGTTCATTCGGTGACCTTGCGGAAAACTCTGAATACGATGCAGCAAGAAACGAGCAGGCGCAGAACGAAGCAAGAATTCTTGAGCTTCAGGCACTTATCGACAATGCACTCATCATCGACGAGACAAAGATCGATTCCACTGTTATAAGCATTGGCTCAACCGTTAAGGTTTATGACAAGGAATTTGACGAAGAGGTTGAATATAGCATCGTTGGTTCTAATGAGGTTGATCCTCTTGCGGGAAAGATCTCCGATCAGTCTCCCATCGGTCATGCACTTATGGGTAAGAGCGCAGGTGCTGAGGTTAGTGTTGATACACCATCCGGTACTATTAGCTTCAAGATCCTTGAGGTTTCAAGAAAATAATAGGGGGCTAATATGACAGACATTAATAATGTAAATAACGAGCTTATCGTTGATGATGATAAGGAGTTAAATTCCATTCTTCAAATCAGACGCGACAAGCTTTCAGCACTTAAGGAATCGGGAAACGATCCCTTCCAAAAGGTTAGATTCGATTTTGACACCTATAGCGTTGATATCAAGAACAATTTTGATGAATACAACGAAAAGGACGTTAAGATTGCAGGACGTATTATGAGCCGCCGCGATATGGGTAAGGCAAACTTTATCGACGTTATGGACGGTAAGGGTAGAATCCAGTGCTATATCCGTATCAATGACATTGGTGAAGAGGCGTTCGAGCAGTATAAGAAATGGGATATCGGTGATATCGTTGGCGTTAGCGGTAAGGTTTTCCTTACTCGTCGCGGTGAGATTTCCGTTCACGTTTATTCAATAGAGCTTCTTGCAAAGAGCTTGCTTCCTCTTCCTGAAAAGTTCCACGGTCTTCGTGATACCGACCTCAGATACAGACAGAGATACCTTGATCTTATCATGAATCCCGAGGTTAAGGATACCTTTGTAAAGAGAAGTCTTATCCTTAAGTATATAAGAGAGTATCTTGACGGCAAGGGCTTCCTTGAGGTTGATACACCCATTCTCGTTCCACTTGAGATAGGTGCTTCCGCACGTCCCTTTAAGACACACCACAACACTCTTGATATGGATATGTACCTTCGTATTGAAACTGAGCTCTATCTTAAGCGACTTATCGTTGGTGGTATGGACAAGGTTTATGAGGTTGGACGTATCTTCAGAAATGAGGGTATGGATACAAAGCACAATCCCGAATTTACATCTATCGAGCTTTATCAGGCATTTACCGATTATAAGGGGATGATGGATCTTGTTGAAGAAATGAACAAGATGCTTGCTGAAAAGGTTTGCGGTTCTACACTTATTACTTATCAGGGCAAGGAAATTGATATGTCCAAGTGGGAAAGACTCACTATGGTCGAGGCAGTTAAGAAATATGCCGGTGTTGATTACTATGATTGGAAATCCGACGAGGATGCAAGAGCTTGCGCTAAAGAAAAGCACGTTGAGGTTCCCGCAAATGCTACAAAGGGTACGGTTCTTGTTGAGTTCTTTGATGCTTACGTTGAAGAGCACCTCATCCAGCCCACGTTTATCTATGATTATCCCGTAGAAAACAGCCCTCTCGCTAAGAGAAAGGCAGATGACCCCGCATTCACAGAAAGATTTGAATATTTCATTAATGCTACTGAATTTGGCAACGCCTTCAGTGAGCTTAACGATCCCATCGACCAGAAGGAGCGATTTGAAAAGCAGGTTGCTCAGAAGAAGAAGGACGAGCCCAACTGTAATGCAGAGGTTGACTATGATTACGTAACTGCACTTGAATACGGACTTGCTCCCACGGGCGGTCTCGGATTTGGTGTTGACCGCCTTGTAATGCTTCTTACGGATAGCGCGTCAATTCGTGACGTTTTGCTTTTCCCCACAATGAAGCCCCTTGCAGAATAATAGTTGATAAAAAACAGATCCCGAAGAAATTTCTTCGGGATCTTTATTTTTTGTTGTTTAGTTTTTGTTTTTAATTACCCACTTGTCAAATATTACGAGCAAGGAGGGAAGAACAAACATAATTAAAAGTATTGCAGAGAATGCACCGATGCTAAGTGCCTGTAAGATAGCTGCTACCATGCCTTCCATAAACAAACCGCAAGCAAAGGTTACAAGTACCAATATAAGAGATGATGTAAGTATTGCATAGCTTGAACGTCTCATTGTTTCGGGAAGTGCTTCTTCAATGGAGAATTCCTTTCTTACCTCGCGGTAATATGTTGTGAAGAGGATTGCGTAATCTATCATAGTTCCCATAAGAATGCACTGTACCAAAATTACTGCTATAAAGAAGATAGGCGATTCGGTTACTGCCATAACACCCATCATTGCAAACACGGCACATTCGATAATTGCTATAAGCAATGCAGACAAATAGAAGCTCTTGAAGGTAGCAAAAACTACTATAAGTATAACTACTATCGTAACGATTGTTATAATGAGGAATTCTTGGTCAAAGCTTTGAGATACCTCATAAGCCATTGCTGAGGTGCCTACGAGATAGTAATCTCGATGCATAAGGGAATCGAGAGTTTTTGTAAGCCCGTCATAGAACGCATACATTTCTTTAGATTCGGGAACGTAGTTTAGCATTACCACCATTCTGGAATGATCCTTGCCCACAAGCTGCGCCTTTCCGTTCAGAATTTCGCTCTCGGCGGATTTTATTTGCTCGAGTGCGCTTTCGTCAAAGAATGAGGAAAGGGCTTCATTGGAAACAACATCCTCGGTTATAAACACAAAGAAATCATAAACGGATATACTCTTTTGTGAGAAATCCATCGTATTGCTTCTTGACAATATATAGAGGAGTGTAATAGCATCCTCGTTGAACATCTCTGCACCTTCCATAGAGGAAAACATTTCGGATATATCCTCAGGGAAGAGCTCGTTGTTTTGTTTAACAGAATTTGTTATTGACACAAGAAGTCCAAGCTGATCTGCCTGTTCGCCCTGCAAAATACCTGAAATGTAGGGATAGAGCATTGAAATGGTTGACGCGAAATCATCAAATGTCATTCGCTCGACCGGCTTAAAGTTGAAGAATTGTTCAAGGAATTTAGTATCCATTCCAAGAAGCTTTGTAACTGTGCCGATAATTGTGGCGGGAGCGTTGTCAGCAGTAATGTTCTGGAGCTGTTTGATATAGAAAATCAATTCAACAGTTGATGGATCAACGTCAAATTTTGATGCGATTTCAGCAGAGGTATATTCAATACCGTTGGTAAGAGAATCAACAAGATCGCCGAGTTGCTTGATTTGCGCCTTGCTATTGTCGTCAATCATCGCCGCAAACATCTCGTTTTCAAGGAATGAATCGGATGATATGAATGAAACGAAGTCAGTAAAGGTCATTCCTTCAGTTAGCATTCCGTTTTCATAAATATAGAAAAGAGTATTTACAAATACCACGTCAATTCCGAGCATCCCGGAAAGCTCGGTGGGGGTGAGTTTCATTCCCAATGTGTTTGCATATGCCTGAACAGAGGTGATATGCTCATCTTTTTCGAGCCAAGATATAAGCGAGGAGATTGCTTTTTCATCATCATTATCATAAACGATAACAAGAGTATCGTCTTGAGGAAAAATATCTGTTACTATACTTTCCTCGGCATACGAATACTCGATGATAGTGAAAGTTTGAAGAATAATAACGGCAACAAAGAGAACTACACCGAGAATTGCTATCAATTTTCTGTGCTTATAACCGAATGAACCAATATTAGAAACTATATTTTCAAACATTACTCTCACCTCCACTCTTGGCAAGTCTTTGCTTTTTGAGGTAAGTTTTGTCAGTCTTTATTAACAAATCTGAACACCAGATTATCATAGAAGGCATAACGGTAAATACGCATATAAAACTCAAGAATACTCCCTTAGAGAGAACAAGACCTATATCGGTACCTATGGTAAAGCTCATAAGGAGCAATACAAGAAGTCCAACAACGGTTGTAGCGGAGCTGCTGGCAATAGATCTGACTGCATTTATTACCGCATTTATCATTGCCTCTACCTTGTTTTTATTTTCACTTGATTCATATTCCTGCTGATAACGGTGTAAAAGTATAATAGAATAGTCTATTGAAAGAACAAGCTGAAGAACTGCCGCAATGGAGAATGTTATATCCGCTACGCTTTCAAAGATTATATTCGAACCCATATTTATAAGTATTGCGACGCCGATTGACACAAGAAGCAGCACGGGTTCGATATAAGCGCGGCACATAATAAGTAACAAAATAAGCATTATACTTACAGCCAAGGGAATAAGGGTGTCAAGTACATCCATATATCCGCCTGAATAATAAGTGTGTAGCGTATATTTATCGCCCAGATCGTCTTTAATAGTATTGATAACGGCATTTACCTTATTTGCATTTAATACGTAATCAGTGTGAACGATATACATGGTATACGTCTTTGTGTTGTAGTCGGATGAATTTTCATCATAATCCACACCGGTAACTCCGTCATAAGTTTTGAGTTTTTGTAATATGGTAGGTTTTTGAGAATCGGTGAGATTTTCAAACATAATCTGGAAGCTATCCTTAAGCTCGACAACGGGGAACTCGCTATTGATTATTTCAAGTCCCTTGCGCATATCTGAGTCATTAGCCAAGTATTTTGTTTGGTCGCTGTTGACATTGACTGACGGTATCAAGAGCGCAAATACTAAGGCACAGACAATGCTGATTATGAAGAACACGAGTCTTTTTTCTACTAAAAAACGTGCAATCGTTTTCATAATTTTTCCTCTCATGGAATTTTATTATATTTATACAATTATATAATATTAAATCAACCTTAAAAATTCCTTAAAAATTTTATATAATCTCTATTGTGTAAAATATTATGTTACTATATTTTTATTAAAAACTCTTGCAAAGTTATTCTAAAATTGTTATAATGTAATTTGAATAAATATGTAATGGAGAATTTTATATGTCAGAATACAAATATCTCGATAAAATAGATTCTCCTGCGGATCTTAAAAAGTTGCAGGAGGATGAAATAGCTCCGCTTGCACAGGATATCCGTGAATTTTTGGTTGAAAAGGTAACTAAAAGCGGTGGACATCTTGCATCGAATCTCGGTGTGGTTGAACTTACTTTAGCAATTCATCGTGTTTTTGACGTCCCTAAAGATCATGTAATTTTTGACGTTGGACATCAAAGCTACGTTCATAAGATCATTACGGGCAGAAAAGACAGGTTTGACGTTCTCAGAACTGGTGATGGAATCAGCGGCTTCAACAAGCGAAGTGAGAGCGATGCCGATTGTTTTGGAACGGGACACAGCTCCACTTCTGTTTCTGCGGGGCTTGGATTTGCAACTGCAGATAAGCTGCAAGGAAATGATGCTTATACTGTTGTTGTTCTTGGCGACGGCGCATTTACGGGCGGTATGGTACACGAGGCGCTCAATAATATCAATCGCGATTTGAAATTGATTATCGTTCTTAATGAGAACGAGATGTCGATATCAAAAAATATAGGCAGCTTTGCAAAGATACTTACAAAGTTAAGACTTCATCCAAGCTATATAAATACAAAGAGCTTTGTGCGCGTGTTCGTTTCACATATTCCTTTCATAGGCAAGCCGCTTGTAAGGTTGCTTCGTAATTTTAAAAAGAGACTCAAGGATATTTTTTATGGCTCAAATTATTTTGAGAATCTTGGATTATTTTATGTAGGTCCAGTAGACGGAAACGATGAAAAGCAGGTTGAAGACGCTTTGAGGATCGCTAAATCCTGCAAGCAAAGCTCAATCGTTCACGTTAAGACGGTAAAGGGTAAGGGATATGCCCCCGCAGAGGAAAATCCTGCAAAGTATCACGGAATTTCTCCAAGTAATACGAAATCTTGCAACAGTAGCTTTTCGGTTGAATTTGGAAAAATCATGTGTTCGCTTGCAGAACGTGATGATAAGGTTGTAGCAATAACTGCCGCTATGCTTGACGGCACGGGACTTTGCAATTTTGCAGAGAAATACCCCGATAAAACATTTGACGTTGGCATTGCCGAGGAGCATGCGCTCACGTTTGCTTGCGGTCTTGCGGCAGAGGGATTGAAGCCATATTTTGCAGTTTATTCTACGTTCCTTCAGCGTTCGTATGATAATATAATTCACGATATGGCACTTCAGGGCTTGCCCGTAAAGCTTTGCATTGACCGAGCAGGTTTGAATGCCGCAGACGGCGCTACACATCACGGAATTTATGATATTGCAATGTTGTCACAAGTGCCAAACGTTGCAATATATTTGCCGACCACCTATGAAACGTTAAGACTTGCTATTGAAGAAATGAATACGCTTTCTATCCCTTGTGCGGTGCGTTATGGCAAGGGCGCTGAAAGACAAGAAATAATAGATGAGTTTTATTCGAGCGGTGCTTTGTCACTTGGAATAAAGAGTAACTTTACCGATGCGAGCGAGCTTGACGCGATAATAATTACACACGGCACCATTACATGCGAAGCAATCAAGGCAAAGGATATTCTTAAAAACGATGGCATAAATCTTGGTATCATTTTAGTTGAAAAAATAAGCTCATATTCTGCACTTGCAGAGGAAATCGCGGCTATTTTGCCTGAAAAATCCATAAAGCTTTTGACTCTTGAAGAAGAGATCAAGGCGGGCGGATTTGGAATGATGCTAATGGATAAGTTGTCCTGTAAGTCGATTATGAATAATAAATCTTCTAAGATTATCGCTCTTGAGGACAGTATGGCAGATAAGTACGGAGATGATATTTATGCTTCGTTCGGTCTTGATGCTAAAAGCATTGTATCAAAAATTAAGGATATGTAAAGGAGGACGCTATGAATTTATACGAATCAGGTGAAATGTATCTTGAAACAATATATGTCCTCACAAATCAAGGCAAGGATATTCGCGCAATTGATATTTGCGAGTATATGGGATATTCTAAGCCAAGCGTAAGCCGAGCACTCGGTATTCTCAAAAAAAGCGGTCATGTTACGGTTGACAAAGCAGGACATTTGAGTCTTACCGAAGAGGGTCGAGCGGTTGCCGAAAAGATTTATGCAAGGCACAAGCTTTTAACCGAGGTGCTTGTTTCAATTGGTGTTGATCCCGACGTTGCAAGTGATGATGCCTGCAAAATCGAGCACGATATAAGTGATGATACCTTCGATGCGCTTAAGAATTTTGCTCAAAGCAGATTGGAAATAAAGACATCTGCATTATATTCGGGCAAAGTATCCCTTGCGGCTAAATTAAAGTACAATAATAAGCTTGGGAGATTTGCAACTTATATCCATTCCGATATTGATGTGACTGGTAGGGTTGATAATTTTGTGCTTAAGGATGAAAAAAATCTTGCATATCGAGAGGATCGATGCAAAAAAATAAGCGTTTTTGTGCCTTCTAGTTATGACGGTGTTACTACACACGATATTTTATATTTCTTTGATGCTCAAAATCTTTTTGGCTTGGCAGGGGATTACACCGAAAATGGCGATCCTTACGGTTCTTGGCAGCTTGATTTGGTATTGAGTGAGATTCACCGTCAATATGGAAAGAATATAATTGTTGTTGGTATAGACAATGCCGATCCGTATAGGGAAGAAGAGCTATTTATGAACCCCGATATTTTTGGGGAGCTTTCTACCTTGGCTACAGATATGCCCGATGAGAGCTTTTCCAAGGGTTCTCTTGAGTATCTTGATCAGTTTATCAAGCAAACGCTTCATCCCTTTATAAAGGAAAAATATTGTGTTAATGATAATAATGTTGGCATAGGCGGATCGTCCATGGGTGGTATTGCGGCATTTTATTGCGGACTTACGGAGCTTGGCTTTTACAAATACGTGCTTTCGTATTCGCCTGCATACGGTCTTTATAAGATGAGCGCGTTTGAGAGATTCTTTGCAAGCAAAAATTTCGCCGAAAATCAGGAGTTATTGCCCAAGATACACATCTATTGCGGAGAGGGAGATGAGCTTGAAAAACAGCTTTCGGTTTCTGCGAGAGAGATGAAGGGAACGCTTGTAAAGCACGGATATTCTGCCACAAAGGTGTTTGAAACCTATGATATTGAAAAGCCGCACAACGAGGAAAGCTGGCGCTTGATATTGGGTGAGAGCTTTACTAAGCTTTTAGATTTATAATTGAATTAAAAACGCCGATGATTATTCATCGGCGTTCTTTATTTCGGATTTTTTAACACTTGCAAGGGGATTTTGCTCCATCGCAACGCGCATATTTTCATTCGAAACATGTGTATATATTTGAGTTGTGTTTAACTGCTCGTGACCAAGAATGTCCTTGAGCACGCGCACGTCTACGTTTCCGCTTTGATACATAAGAGTTGCGGCGGTGTGACGGAGCTTATGCACCGAAAAATGCTTTGCTTCAAGTCCTGCTCGTTCGAGATATTTATAGACCATCCATTGAACTGTTTTGACGCTGATGCGCTTATTTAAACGGCTTAAAAACAGAGCTTTAGTCTGAACGGTTTCGTATTTTGGACTTTGGCGTATTTCAAGATAATCTCGAAGCACAGTTCTGCAAGCTTCGTTGAGATATATGATACGCTCCTTACTTCCTTTACCGAGAACGCGAAGGGAACGAAGCTCGCGATCTATATCGGTAAGGTTTATTCCAACAAGCTCGGATAGACGCATTCCGCAGTTTAAAAATAGCGTGAGAATACAATAATCGCGCTCCTTGGTGTTTGATTCGGGATCATCGAGAACGGCTTGAAGGAGCAAAAGCGACTCGTCCAAAGTGAGAAATTTAGGTAAGGTCTTTTTGGGCTTTGGGGACTCGATATTGATTGCGGGATTATCCTCAAAATAGTTCTTTTTTGTGGTAAAATACTTATAAAGTCCCTTGATAGCAGAGAGCTTACGCGCCTTTGCGCTCCACATGTTTTTACGCGTATCACCTGTATAAAAAAGAAATTCATAAATCTGCTCGGTTTTTACCTTTGAGAGATATTCCGCGTCAATGCTTCGTATATCTATTTTATAAAATTCCTCGGATTCTATTTCAACTCCGTTTTCAATCGCCAAAAGGTAGCGAAAAAAGGTGCGAAGATCGAGCATATATTCATTTACGGTCTTTTCGGAGCAGCCTTGAATCGTGCGCTTGTAGATGGCAAATTGCTGTACCTGCTCGGAAAATTCGCTTAGAGATGGGAATGAACTCATATCATACCTCCAATTATACAAAATCACTATTTATATTATATCATAAAAAAGTGAAAAAGGGAAGAGAAAATTAAAAAAATAATAAAAAAACAAAAAGGAGATGCAAAGCATCTCCTTTTGGCGTGCCATGAGGGATTCGAACCCCCGACCTTTTGGTTCGTAGCCAAACACTCTATCCGGCTGAGCTAATGGCACATATCACTTTCTGCGACTCATATATATTAGCATATTTATCAGAATTTGTCAATACTTTTTTCAAAAATCTTTGACTAAAAATTAATTTAATTATTATCTTAACTTGATATAGAAAAAGACCACTGAAAAAATCAGTGATCTTTATATTTGGATTATACATCAATATCTTTAATATACTCACTGCCATGCTCTGCAATGAATTTCTTTCTTGCAGCGAGGTCGTCGCCAAGCAAGGTTTCAAAGATTACCTCGGTGAGATAGGGGTCTGCAGGGTCAACGGAGATGAGTCGGCGCGTTTCGGGGTTCATAGTGGTCTCCCACATCATCTTGGGCTCGTTTTCGCCAAGACCCTTTGAACGCTGGATAGTATATTTTGTGCCTTCAAGCTTCTTTAAAATCTCAACCTTTTCAAATTCGTCAAATGCGAAATAGGTCTTGTCCTTTGCGGTGATTTCAAACAAGGGAGTTTCGGCAATAAACACCTTATGCTCCTTTAGAAGTGTGGGGAGCAAACGGTAGAAGAGTGTGAGGAGAAGGGTTCTTATCTGGAATCCATCCTCGTCAGCATCTGTACAAAGAATGATCTTTGACCATTTGAGGTCATTTATATCGAATGGATCAATATTGCCCTTGATCTTGCCCTTAATCTCTACGCCGCAACCGATAACTCGGAGAAGGTCGGTTATTATCTCGTTTTTGAATATCTTATCATAGGAGCTCTTAAGACAGTTAAGCGTTTTACCTCTTACGGGAATGATTGCCTGGAACTCTGCATTTCTGCCGAGCTTACAAGACGTAAGCGCAGAGTCGCCCTCAACTATATAAAGCTCGCGCACATTGGGGTCTTTGGAACGGCAGTTTACAAATTTTTCAACCTTATTGGCAAAGTCCATCTTACTCTTAAGACTTTCCTTAAGCTGAATTCTTGTCTTTTCTGCAGATTCGCGTGAGCGACGGTTGAGAAGCACCTGATTTGCAAACTTTTCCGCCTCAATGGGATGCTCCATAAAGTATATCTCAAGATTCTTCTTCAAGAACTCCGTCATCGCTTCATAAATGAAGGTGTTTGTGATGGATTTCTTAGTTTGGTTCTCATAAGAGGTCATCGTTGAGAAGCTGTTTATTACAAGGCAGAGACAATCCGCAACGTCTGTAAATTGAATCTTTGCCTCGGTTTTATTATACTTATTGGCGTTCTTAATATATTTATCAAGTGCGTAAACAAATGCGATCTTTACTGCCTTATCGGGAGAACCGCCGTGCTCAAGATAGCTTGAGTTATGGTAATATTCAAGTTTATTTACCGTATTTGAAACGCAGAATGAGAAATCTGCCTTGAGCTTATACTCATCTTTATCGTTTCTATCGCGTCCTTGAGTTTCAAGATGCCAAAGCACGGGCTCTGTCATTGCGCTATCACCGCACATTTCCTTGATATAGTCGGAGATGCCGTGCTCGTATTTGAATGATTTTTTGGCAAATTTTTTGCCGTCCTCTTCAACGTGAAGCTCAAACTCGATTCCTGAGTTGATAACTGCCTGGCGGTGAAGCGTTTCCTCAAAGAAGGAAACGGGAATATTTATATCTGTAAAAACGTCAAGGTCGGGCTTCCAACGAATAACCGTACCTGTGCGCTTTTCGCCTCGTGCAAGCTCGCGTGTTTCAAGCTCACTTACGGGCTCTCCACGTTTAAAGTGGATAGAATGCTCGTAGGTGCCGTCATAGGAATAGACGTCCATATACTCGGAGCTGTACTGTGTGGCACAAGCACCAAGTCCGTTAAGACCGAGGGAGTATTCGTATGCGGAATCCTCGTTGTTATTATCATATTTACCGCCTGCATAAAGCTCACAGTATATGAGATCCCAGTTCCATCTGCCTTCTGCCTCGTTGTATCCAAGGGGAACGCCACGTCCGTGGTCATCTACCTCGATTGAGTGGTCTTTATATGCAGTTACTTTAATAACGTTTCCGTGTCCCTCTCGCGCCTCGTCAACAGAGTTTGAAAGAATCTCAAAAAATGAGTGCTCACAACCCTCAAGACCGTCGGAGCCGAATATTACTCCGGGGCGGAGTCTTACGCGATCGGCTCCCTTTAACGCTTTGATGCTTTGGTTATCATATTGTGGGGTAGTATTTTTTGATTTTGCCATTTTTATCTCCAAAAATCATATAATCTTATAACTAAATATAATTATACCAAATATTTTCACATTTGAAAAGGGCTTTTTACAAAAAAATCGCTAATTTTCAACTATTTTTCTATTGCAAATAAAGGGAAAAAGGATTATAATATAAAATAGGAGATTTTGTTTTTGGAGGTGGCTATGAAAACGGTTGAACTCATTAAAAACAGAATAAAAAATGCACGTTGTGCGGTGCTGGGATTTGGTGTTTCCAATATCCCCCTCGTTGAGCTACTACTTGAATGCGGAAACGAGATAACAGTTCACGATAAAAATGAATTTCGGAAGCTTGATAGTCGCGCGCAGGAGTTTTCCTCTCGCGGCGTCAGATTTGTTACGGGGGATAATTATCTTGACAAAATTGATGCGGATATTATTTTCCGTTCTCCGGGAATTCGTCCTGATTACGAAGGAATCGTTAAAGCAGTAAGAAATGGTGCGGAGCTTATCTCCGAAATGGAGCTTTTTCTTGAATTGACCCCTGCACGTGTATTTGCTATCACGGGAAGTGACGGTAAAACTACAACAACCACCGTTACATACAAATTGCTTGAAAAGGAATTTGAAAATTCCGATACAAATATTTACGTTGGTGGTAATATTGGTATGCCCTTGCTTTCGAGAGTCGGTGAGATGAGTGAAAAAGATATTTGTGTGCTTGAGCTTTCAAGCTTTCAGCTTTTCACTATGAGAAAATCTCCAGAACGCGCGGTTATTACGAATCTCTCGCCCAATCACCTTGATTGGCACGCGGATATGCATGAGTATATAGATGCCAAAAACAATATTTATAAATATGGTTGTTCGCATCTGACTACAAATGCCAATAATGCGTACTGTCTTGAATTGATAAAGGATTGTGGGTGCGATGTAAGCCTGTTTTCAGCTCATTTGAACGCAGAAAAGATTATGGCGGGTATTGGCAAGAGTCAATCGGCATATTGTCTTAAAAACGGCTTTATTTGCCATTTGTGCGATGATAAGATAGAATGTTTGCTTGATACTAATGAAATTTTAGTACCGGGTGCTCATAATATTGAAAATTATATGGCTGCTATTTCATTAACAGAGGGCATCGTTTCGAATGAAACTATAAAGTATATTGCTTCTACCTTTAAGGGTGTGGAGCATAGACTTGAGCTTGTTCGTGAGTTTGACGGAGTTAAATACTATAATAGCTCTATAGATTCAAGTCCCTCACGAACCGCAGCGGCGCTTTCGGCGCTCAAGGAAAAGCCAATAGTCATCTGCGGCGGATACGATAAAAATATTCCGTTCGAGCCACTTGCAAAAGCGCTTGACCAAAGAGCTAAGGCGGTAATTTTAACGGGGGCGACTGCAGAAAAGATATATGATGCGATTTTGAATGAAAAATCCTCTGTAAAGGTTTACAAAGAAAAGGATTTTGAAGGTGCCGTTTTGCTTGCAAGAAATATAGCTGAGCGTGGAGATACGGTTCTTTTATCTCCCGCGTGTGCTAGCTTTGATTTCTTTAAAAACTTTATGGAGCGCGGAAACAGATTCAAACAGATAGTTAATGATTTTAAATAGATTGGAGAAAATTATGGAACTTAAAAAATTGATAGTTGATCTTTCATCGCTTATGTCCATTGGCGGATTTGAAAGATTTGAAAGAGAAAAATTGATTGCTCTTATCGGAGAGCATTTTGACGAGTGTTATCTCGATAAGGTTGGCAA
>JBGVNP010000064.1:0-23646 GCA_045125655.1 Eubacteriales bacterium
ATAGTCCGAGATAGTTGGCTCTTGATCTTGATCCTCTATAGAGCCAGACATCAAGTTGTGAAGTGTTCTATAGTATGCATCCCAATAGCTCGTGGCAGGAGTATAATTTTTATAGAACTCCGTTTTTGAAACGTTTGCATAGGGATCTGTTGCAGGTTTGGGCAGAACGTCAGCATCGGGATCGAATGTCGGTTCATCCTTAGGATTAGTAGTGGTTGGCTTGGTTGTTGTCGGATTGATTGTAGGTATAGTGGTAGATGAAGTACTACCACTTCCGTTTCCCGTGCTGTTATCGGTGCCGTTGGGCACAAAAAACTCGCATGAAAACAGCATGCTTACAATAAGCAGTAAAATTAATGATTGCTTTAAAAATTTCATATTATTTCTCCAAAATTATTAATCATCTTATTATACCATATTTTTTCAGCGTTGAAAAGAGATTTTAGTTGAAAAATTAATAATTTTATGTTATTATAGATATATAAATAATTAAGGAGAGATATATGAAATTTATTTCTTGGAATGTTAACGGATTTAGAGCTTGTTTAAATAAAGGATTCGGTGATTTTTTTAAGAGCGAGGATGCGGATTTCTTCTCTATTCAAGAGTCAAAGATGCAACCCGATCAGGCGGAATTTGAAACGGAAGGTTATCATCAGTATTGGTACAGTGCCGAGAAAAAAGGATATAGCGGCACGGCGATTTTTACAAAGCACGAGCCGATCTCGGTTCGCTACGGACTTGGAATTGACGAGCACGACCACGAGGGACGCGCAATAACACTTGAATATGAGAATTTTTATCTTTTGAACGTATATACCCCAAATTCACAGCGTGAGTTGACAAGACTTGATTATAGAATGACTTGGGAAGATGCGCTCCGCAATTATATGATGGAGCTTGACAAGGTAAAACCCGTGATCTACTGTGGCGATTTAAACGTCGCTCACGAAGAAATTGACCTTAAGAACCCCAAGACAAATCACTTCTCGGCAGGATTTACCGACGAGGAGAGAGGAAAATTCTCGGAGCTTTTGGCAAGCGGATTTGCGGACACATTCCGTTCGCTTTATCCCGACAAGGTTGAATACTCTTGGTGGAGCTATATGTTCCAAGCAAGGCAGAAGAACGTTGGTTGGAGAATTGACTACTTTGTTGTTTCAAACCGCATTTTAGATAAAGTTAAAGAAGCAAAAATTCACACCGAGATTATGGGTAGCGACCACTGTCCCGTTTCGATTGAGATTGATTTATAAAAGTAAAACCCGACGGATTTCCGTCGGGTCAATTTTATTTATAGCATTTGCTTATAGCTACTGATAATGCGTTTTCCTGTGTTTTGGAAACGTACTCTGTTCTATCCACTATTTCCAAAACCTGTGTATAAATATCTGAAAGCGGCTTTATGTATGATTCATATTTATCAAGAGATATCTTTTCTCTGTATTTGATCATTTCCTTGCAGTTTTTAACGAAGTAGGCATTGGGGTCGGTATACAAGGCGTTTCTGTTTACGCTTTTATTAAGCATTAGGTTCATTACACAGATAAGACCTAAATAACGGTTAGTTTTCATAAGCTCATTATAAAGTCTACTGCGTTTAAGATAGTCCTTTACGGCATTAATGTCGTCTAACGGAACACCTGCTCTCTTTGGATCAAGCTCTTTAATCATTGTCTCGATCTTCTTCAGGTCATATCTTGCACCTAATCCTATAGCTATTCCATAATATCCGGTATTTATAAATTCATTTGACCTAATAGGGTCTCTAATTACTGATAAGAATTTGTCACAGATATATGTTTCAATAGCATCTTTCACTGACTTTGGACAATCTTTAAAAGGTGCTTCATAGGATATTTCAGTTTCTGAATCTTGGTAACCTGTTGAGATCGATTTAAGTACTGTTTTGATTTTTTCTTGATATTCAACATCTCTTTTACATTTTGTATTGTACTTAGTGTTTTGTACCAATAAATTTGTAAAAATCTCTTGATGATGGGGTGTGTCAGCATTAAAATCAGGAAACAAATTAAATGTTGTCTGTTTTATGTTTGTTGTAAAATATAGGTTAGCATCACACATTATATCTGAGCAACGCACCCCGGCTCTAGAAGGATATACATTAAATGTCCCCCAAGCAAAAGGATTTGGTGCTGTAATGATCAGTGGGTCTTGAGAGCCTATATCTTGATACATATCGGCTAATTTTTGACCATAGTTTCCATTTTCTTTATCGACCTTTTTACAATGCATAGCAGTTGCTATCGGCAAATAATCTGCTCCGCCTGAAGCCATAACTCTTACTTCAATATTTTCAAGTGGATTTTTGGTTATGAACATAGCTTTACCTCCTTGAAATAATAAGCTTATTCTTTCGTTGCCTTCTTCCAGCAAGCGTGACACATAGCAACGTAGGAATCGTTGCCGCCGAGAAGGATCTGTCCGCCCTCTGTCACTACCTTGCCGTTGCCGTCAATTCTTGCGTTTACTACGGCTTTTTTGCCGCAGGTACAGATTGTTTTGATCTCGGAGATAGAGTCCGCAATCTCGAAAAGGCGATGGCTACCCTCAAAAGTATGAGTTAAGAAGTCGGTGCGAAGTCCAAAGCAAAGCACGGGGATCTCAAGCTCGTCAACAATACGGCGAAGCTGATCAATTTGTGCGCTTGTAAAAAACTGACATTCATCGGCAATTACCGCATGAGTGCTTACGTGGCTCTTGAACTCCTCAAAAATGTCCATATCGGGAGTTATTACCTGCGCTCTCTGCTCAAGTCCTATTCTTGAACGGATTATATCCGCGCCGTCGCGATCGTCGATAGATGGCTTTATAAGCCACACTCTCATTCCTCTTTCTTCATAATTGAATTTAGTTATGAGTGCATTAGCTGTTTTGGATGAACCCATTGCTCCGTATTTGAAATATAATTTAGCCATCTTTATCAGTTCCTTTCAGCATAGGTTGCATTAACAATAAGTCTTTCTACAATTTCAACTACCTTATGGAGTGATTGCACCGAAAGAAATTCAAATCTTGAGTGGAAGTTTTCACCGCCCGTGCAGATATTGGGACAGGGCAAGCCCATAAAGGAAAGGCGCGCGCCGTCGGTACCGCCGCGAATGGGCATAATAATCGGCTTAACTCCAACCTGCTCCATAGCTTCAACCGCGCGGTCGATCGTATACATATGCTTATCGATTATCTCCTTCATATTGAAGTAGGAGTCTTTAACAGTTGCTATGCAGCTTCCCTCTCCGTACTTTTCATTTATCTTTTCCGCACACTCGATAAGGAGCGCTTTTTTTGTATTGAATTTTTCAAGATCGTGATCTCTAATTATATAAACAAGTGTTGCGCTCTCGCATTCTCCACTCATTTCGATAAGGTGGAAAAATCCTTCGTATCCATCGGTTTTAGCAGGAATTTCATCCTCAGGGAGAAGTGCGTTGAAATCCATAGCCATTAAGGACGCGTTCTTCATCTTATCCTTTGCAGAGCCGGGATGAATGGAAACTCCATTAAATTTGACAACAGCACTTGCTGCATTGAAGTTTTCATATTCAATCTCTCCAAGAGCTCCTCCGTCAACAGTATAGGCATAATCTGCACCGAACTTTTCAACGTCAAAATGATCTGCGCCGCGTCCGATCTCCTCATCGGGAGTAAAGCAGATTCTTATCTTGCCGTGAGGCACTCCGCTATTCTTGATATTTTCAACGGCAGAAACGATGGCGCACACACCCGCCTTATCGTCAGCACCGAGAAGTGTTGTTCCATCAGTAACGATGAGGTCATTATCGATATAGTTTTTGAGAGAGGGATATTCTACTTTTGTAAGGTATATTCCCTTTTCTTCATTAAGGCAAATATCCTCGCCTGTATATTTTACTATCTTTGTTTTGATGGGGTAATCGGCACACGCATCGCTTGTATCCACGTGAGCCACAAGCCCAAGCGTAACTGTTGAATTATCAACGTTTGCAGGGAGAGTTGCATAAAGATAGCCCTTATCGTCAAGCTCTACGTCCTCAAGTCCGAGTGCGATAAGCTCGTCCGCTATAGCTTTGCTAAGTACAAGCTGTTTCTTTGTGCTTGGTACTGTTTCACTCGTTTCATCACTCATTGTAGGGTATGAAACATACTTTAAAAATCTATCTGTAATCTTCATAAGTCCTCCATTTTTATTTATTATCTATATTATAGCATAAATGTTTGACATTAACAATAGTAAAAATAAATATTTTCTTTACAAATCCAAAACTATATGGTATAATTATTATGTATTATTATGCAAACGTAAAGGAGAGGCCATGAGCTATATTTTAACTTACAAGAGAAAAGAGTTTTATCCCTTGGATCCCAAAATCGAAGATATAGACATTGAGGATATAGCGCACGCACTCTCGCTTCTCTGCCGTGCTAACGGTCATTTTAAGCATTTTTATTCAGTTGGACTTCACTCTCTCAACTGTGCGCATGAGGCATTGGCAAGAGGATATTCAAAAAACGTTGTGCTTGGTTGCCTTTTGCACGACGGAAGCGAAGCATATCTTGCAGACATTACACGTCCTGTAAAAAGACATTTGCAAAAATATCTTGAGGTTGAGGACGTGCTTCAAGGAAAAATTTTCGAAAAATGGATTCCATCACTTTCAGAGGATGAAAAGAAACTGATTTTTGAAATAGATGACGCTATTCTCTATTATGAGTTTACGACACTATTTGGAGAAAAAATATTTGACTATACGCCAATTATAAAATCATCTCCGAGATTTGATTTTATTGACTTTTCCATCGTGGAAAATGAATTTTTAGAGCTTTTTAAAAAGCTGACGGAAAGGTAAGCCGGATGAAACACAACAATCGCTTTAGCTGGTTCAAGCTCGATAATGCTGCCAAGATCTACCCTGCCTCGCACAGCCGACATTGGAGCAATATGTACAGACTCTCCGTAAATTTACACGAAGAGGTTGATCTCAAAACGCTTGAACAGGCAATTAAAAACACAATACCACGATTTCCAAGCATTGCGGCGCGACTTTCCGAGGGACTTTTCTGGTATTATTTGCGCCCCGTTGAGGAAGCGCCTGCAATAATGTCCGAATTCAGCTACCCTCTTGCATATATGTCCAAAAAAGAGATGAAAACCTGTGCCTTCAGAGTTATCGTTTACAGAAAAAGAATCGCGGTGGAGATATTCCACGCGCTCACTGACGGAACGGGCGGTCTTATCTTTTTGAAATCCCTCGTTGCCGAATATCTTGAATTGAAGCACGGCATAGAAATTCCTTGCGAAAACGGAGTTTTTTCAAGAAAAGAGAAGCCCAAAAATTACGAAATTCAGGATAGCTTTGTTAAAAATGCTGCGCCTATCAAGGAAACGCGCAAGGATACCGATGCATGGAGAATTGACGGCACTCCCGAGGAAGACGGATTTATTAATATAACAAACTTCCAAATGGACACGCAAGTAATAAGAAATATGGCTCGCGAAAACAAGGTTTCTATAAACACCTTTCTTGTTGCTTTAATGATGAAGTCCATCCTTAAGCTTCAGCTTGATCTTATTCACGATCCTAAAAAATATAAACCCGTTAAGGTTCTTATACCGATAAATCTTCGTCCGTTATTTGACAGCAAAACTCTTAGAAATTTTGCTCTTTATACTATACCCGAAATTGATCCTCGCCTTGGTGAGTATTCACTTGATGAAATAATCAACGTGGTTCACCACAAGGTTGGCACCTATGCCACCAAAAAGAATATGGCAAAGATGATTGAGACCAACGTTGCCGATGAAAGAAAGATGTTTCTGAGAATAGTTCCGCTTTTTCTCAAAAATATCGTTATGAAAATGGTTTTCAACTCGGTTGGTGAAAAGAAATCCTGCCTTAGCTTTTCAAATCTCGGTGAGGTTAAATTCCCCGAAAATATGGCAGAATATATTGAGCGCTTTGATTTTATATTGGGACCTCAGGCGCAAGCTCCATATAACTGCAGTGCTTATTCATACAAAGGAACTCTTAACGTTACATTCAGCCGTGATATTAAGGAAGCCCGTCTTGAAAATTACTTTTTCAGAGAGCTTCAGGAGCTTGGCGTTGACGTAACGGTTCAAAGCAATCAAAGATAAGGAGGTAATATATGTACTGTGCAAAATGTGGTGTGAAGCTTGCTGACACCGAAAAAAGATGTCCGCTTTGCGGAACGGAAGCATATCACCCCGAAATTGAAAGACCTGAAGTCGATCCCCTCTTCCCCAAAGATTTTGTGCCCAAAAAAGAGCTTAACAAAATGGCGATCCATATTATTATCCTTACTCTTTTTTTAGTGCCCATATTTGTAACTCTCTACAGTGATTATTATTTTAACAGAATTATAAGCTGGTCAGCTTACGTTGTTTTATCATTAGCTCTTTTATACATAGTGGTTATATTGCCGTTTTGGTTTAAAAAGCCAAGTCCTGCGGTGTTTGTTCCGATTGATTTTCTTTGTGTTGCACTGTTTTTGCATTACATAAACTATGCAACTAACGGAGATTGGTTCTTAACGCTGGCATTCCCCTTGGTAACGTATCTCGGCATTATAGTGACTGCTTTTACTGTTCTTATCTATTACTTAAAGAAGGGTTATCTTTACGTCATTGGCGGTTTCTTTATCGCTCTTGGCATTTTTATGGATGGCATTGAGCTGTTTTTGATGATAACATTTAAAACAAGATTTGACGGTTGGTCACTCTATCCTATGATTCCTCTTGTTTTACTTGGACTTGGTATGATCGCTATTGCAATCAGCAGAAATGCAAGAGCAGTTCTTGCAAGAAAACTACATTTTTAGCGAGGTAATGATATGATAAGCTTTGATAATAAGATTTTCAAGCTTGACACAAAAAATACGAGCTATATTTTTCGAATAGCCGATTGCGGAAAGCTTGAGAACATTCACTATGGCTCAAGGATCAAAGCGCAGAGCTATGATGCTCTTTTGCTTAAAAACACGATCCAGCTCGGCTCATGCGTTGACTATGACGCAAGCGCTTCCCTATCCCTTGACAATATTTTGCTTGAATACAGTGAAAACGGAAAGGGCGATTTCAGACATTCCCCAATAGAAATAATAATGCCCGACGGTACTTACGTTACTGATTTCGTTTATCACTCCCATCAAATTAGCAACGGGGCGTATGAATCAAGGAGCTTACCCACCGCTTACGGCAAGGCAAAAACGCTTACTGTAACACTTGCGGACAAAAAGTACAATAACATTCAATTGAAGCTTTACTATACTGTTTTTGAGGACTCCGATGTTATCGTCAGAAATACGGTTATCATCAACAATTCCTCGGAGCAGATACATATAAAGAAGCTGATGAGCTTTTCCCTTGATCTGCCGTCAACATATTTTGACATAGTTACACTTAACGGCAGCTGGATCAAAGAGGCACACGTTCAGCGCACTCCCGTTGGCGAGGGTATTTACGTTAATTCATCAACTGTGGGAGCATCCTCAAACAGACACAATCCCGCATTTATGCTCGTTGCAAAGGGTGCTGACTATGAAAGAGGCAAGGTATATGGCTTTAACCTTATTTACTCGGGCAATCACTACTCTGCAATAGAGGGCTCGCCCGTTGGCACTACAAGAGTAATGAGCGGTATAAATCCTCATTGCTTTGATTGGGTACTTGATCCTCGCGAGAGCTTTGAAACGCCCCAGGCGGTGATGACGTTCTCATCGCGCGGCATAAACCAAATGGCACAGAATATGCACTCTTTCGTGAATGAAAACATAGTACGAGGAATGCACAAAAATGCGGAGCGTCCCATTGTTATCAACAACTGGGAGGCGATGATGTTCAATTTCAACAAGCAGAAGATAATTGGTCTTGCAGACAAGGCCAAAAATCTCGGCGTTGAAATGCTTGTTCTCGATGACGGTTGGTTTGGAGCAAGAAATAACGACCGCGCAGGTCTTGGAGACTGGGTTGTTAACACTAAAAAGCTTCCAGGTGGCTTAAAATCGCTCGCTAACGCGGTAAATAGACGCGGAATGAAGTTCGGACTTTGGTTTGAGCCCGAGTGCGTAAATCAAGATTCCGACCTCTATAGAGCGCATCCCGATTGGGCTATTGCAGTTCCCTCACGTACACCTTCACTTGGTAGAAACCAAATGGTACTTGACCTTACAAAAAAAGAGGTGCGCGATTACATCATTAATGCCGTACACAACATTCTTGCAAGCGCCAATATTGAATATGTAAAATGGGATTACAATAGACATATCAGCGATATGTATTCTGCATCCCTTAAAAATCAAGGTGAATTTTATCACAGATATATTCTCGGTCTTTATGAGGTACTTGATAAAATATTCCATCAGCTTCATCCAAATATTTTGTTTGAAAGCTGTTCCTCGGGCGGAAACCGTTTTGACCTCGGTATGCTATGCTATTCACCTCAAATTTGGACAAGCGACGATACCGACCCAATTGAACGACTTGAGATTCAAGGCGGTATTTTCAATTTCTATCCCCCATCCTGTGTATCCGCTCACGTTTCAATGAGTCCTCACGCACAAACGCTTAGAGCTACCCCTCTTTCAACAAGATTTAACGTGGCGTCCTTCGGTGTGCTTGGATATGAGCTTGATTTCTCCGAGCTTACTCCCGATGAGCTAAAGCAGGTCAAGGCACAAATCGAATTCTACAAAGAACACAGACGCACATTCCAATACGGAAGATTTGAATTCGTTGCAGTGGACAACCCCAATCAGCTTTCTTGGCAGATAAAGGGCAACAAGGAGATAATTGCAGGTCTTTTTCAGACAAAGACAAGTGCCGCTCCCTATCGCGACAGAGTTTCCATTCCATCTGCAGATCCCGAAAAGCAGTACAGTGTGGAATGTGTTAAGCAGAGCTTACGAATAAAGTCCTTTGGTCCTCTCATCAATCACATAACTCCCGTAAGAGTCAAAACGGATGGTGCTCTTATTCGCGCCGTTGACAAGCATTTTTCAATGCTTGACGGACACGAAAGCTACACCTGCTATGGAGATGCACTCAATTTTGGCATCAATCTTGAAATGCAATTTGAGGGAACAGGATACAACGAAAAAATCAGATTGCTCGGCGATTTTGGTAGCAATTTGTATTTAGTAAAGGAGATTAAATAATATGAATCAGACAACAAGAAACAAAATATGCTTCGGTCTCGGTACTGTTGGAAGAGATGCTCTTTATTCCCTCGTTAGCATGTATCTTCTCGTACACCTTACCGACGTTGTAAAGTTCAGTCCGGATAATTTATTGATAGTCGGTACCGTACTGACTTGCTTTGGTGTGTTTGACGCTATAATAGACCCATTCGTTGGCGCTATTGTTGATAGCACAAAAACAAGATGGGGAAAATTTAAACCCTGGATTCTTATCGGTATGATAGGAACCGGTGTCCTCACCGTACTCATGTTCCATAATTTTGAAATGGACGAAATTTCTCACATCATTCTTCTTGCAGTTACGTATCTTCTTTTCAGCATTTTCTTTTCACTCAATGACATTGCATATTGGTCGCTTATGCCCGCAATTTCAAAGGATCAAAAGGTAAGAGAGGGTGTTGGTGCATTTGCAAGAATCTGCGCTAACGTTGGTATGTTTGCAATGGTTCTCATTTACCTTAACGTTCCCTCTTTCTTCCCCAACCAAACTGAACGCGATGCATATTTTATTTTTGCGATTATAATAGCATTTATCATGTGGATCTTCCAAACTATCACATTGATTGGTGTTAAAGAAGACCGTACTCAGCTTGAAAAGGCTGAACGAACCTCATTAAAGGATCTTTTCCGTGCTCTTTTCAAAAACGATCAGCTTCTTGTTACAGCTATTTCAATGGCATTGTTTATGGTTGGCTATTGCACAACAACAGGATTTGGCACATACTACTTTAAATTTGCATATAAGGATGAAGGTATGTACATGGTCTTTGCGGCTGTTTTGGCAGTAGCGCAGCTTACTGCTCTCTCAATATTCCCTATTTTCAGAAAGAAATTTACAAGAAAACAGCTCTATACAGGCTCAATGATAGCCGTTGCAGTATCCTATATTCTCTTCTTCTTCTCTTTTGAATGGATGCCCCTCATCGTTATTGCAGGTCTTGGACTTTTCTTTGCACAGGCATTTATTCAGCTCCTTATGCTCCTCTTCCTTGCGGACGCAGTTGAATACGGAGAATGGAAGCTCGGCAAGAGAAACGAAGCTGCAAGCTTCGCAGTACAACCCTTTATCAATCAGTTTGGTGGAGCGCTTAGCAAGGGTGTTGTTTCGTTTACGCTTGTTATTTCCGGAATTCAGGCTATCACTAATGCAACAATAGGCAAATCGGAAGCAGAAATCACACAAATGATAAATAATACTCCTGACTCTGCTATTTGGATAATGAAGCTTTCAATGATGATCCTTCCCCTTATCTGCATTCTTATCGGATTCTTCCTTTACCAGAAAAAATTCAAAATCGATGAAGAAATGTATGCCAAGATATGCAAGGATCTTGAGGAACGAAATAAATAAACAAAAACAAGCCCTCGGCGTTGCCGAGGGCTTAATTTATTTTTATATTACAATAAATGCACAAGAGCCGGGAGCGATGGAGATAGTTCCCTCTACCTTTTCTCCGCAGAGGCAAGGAAGCTCGTTATTTTCACCAAGCGTGAGAGGTCTACCGTTGAGGTACATAACCTTATTTCTCATATTGCCGTTGCCCGAAAGCTCATAAAGAGTTGCTTCTGAAGGCAATTCAACTGTTGTTGCATCTGTAAGAGAGTTATTAATAAGAAGATATGCGTATCCATCTTTTCCGTCCTTTCTGCTATGGCAGTAAAGGTGTGCGCCCTCCACGTTGGGATTACCGCACGCGTAAACTGTTTCGCCCATAAGGCGTGTCCAAAGAAGCGCTGCAAAGTAGTTAGGACGAGGATCAAAAGTTCCGTGCTGAAGGAATCCGTAGTCGGAGGAAGCGAGCGTATTATGGAAAATTACGCCGTTTGTGAGTGTGCAGAATGAGCCAAGCTCATTAAGTGTTCTGAGAACGTCAAGGTATGTGGACGCCCAAGTGTCACCGCCGCCGCCTGCATCACCTGACTCGGTAACCCACATTTCTGCTCCGGGAACGTATTGATCGCGAACGGGAATGTTCATATAGCAGATGCCGGGAGCGACCTGAAGATAAGCATCAGTGTGCGCCACCTCTGCAGGCCAGTGTCCTGTAGGCATCATTCCTGCAAGACGCTCGGAAATACCGTTATAATAGTGATAGGAATAAACGTCCATCTTAACCTGATGACCGCGAAGAAGATCATGTGCAGTACCCATTTTGAACATATTACCCATGCCTGCACCCATCTGCGAAATCTGATCATTGCCGGATTTTTCGTCTGCCATACCTGTGTTACAAGGACCTACGATCAAGCACTCGGGATAATTCTCTCTCACCCAACCGTTGATTATATCCTGGTCACGGATAAAGTCAGGAAAATCATAGCCAAGGGGTGCGCCCGAAATCTGGAGCATATTGGGCTCATTCATAAACTCAAGGGCATCGATCTTGCCGCCAAGTTCCTTTGTGAGTGCAAAAAGCTTTTCGATCTGTGTAAGCTTGATTGGAGAGTTGGGCTCGTCGTGGTCACCTGCACAGTTGGAAACCGAAACAAGAAGCTTTGCACCTACTGCATTTACAAAACCAATAATATTTGCCCACTGTTCTCTTGTCAAAACGGATTGATAGCCCGCAGGAGCTACACCACCGGTCGTACCGTCAAAATCATAATATGTCTTTGTTGCCCACGTGCCGGAAACACGTACCCAAACGGGTCCAAATTCCTTTGCAAGTGCAATCAATTTTTCATTTGTTGTGTCAATGGGAGGATAATACTGCATAAGACCTGCCATAGCTGTGTGATTGGAAAATCCACCTTCAAGCTTGGGAAATTCCTCAGTTCCTGCTATCTGACCTTCAGTATATGCCTTCCAAAACGTTCCGCCAGTAACCTCAGTCATCTCTACATTGTAGGACATAAGACGTGGATTCATCTTGCGGATTTCTTTTAAATTTTCGGGGATAAGCTTTAAATTGTGTGCCATTTTTAATCTCCTTATTTAATAGTTTTTATTGATTATTGTACCGTTTTTGTTCCTCAAAGTCAATGAATTAATTGTGAACATTAATTACACCATTATCAAGCTATCAAGTATTTAAATATGCATCCTTTTCATATCTTGATTTAAATATAATTATTTCCCCGTTAAAGTGAGAAAGAAGCTCGTCGATCTTTGGTGCGGTATCACGCTTGAAATTATTAATAAAATTGATAAATTCGGGATCATCGCGGTCAGTCATTCCATCAGGCATATCTGCCCTTGGCTTGCCTTTGCGATTTGCAACGTTAGATAGGCATTCATTTGTAGGTATATCCAAATAAAACACCGTATCGGCATAAGCGAGTCGCAATTCCATTGTGGAAAGATAATTGCCGTCAATTATCCATGTGTCGTTTTGCATCATGCCTTCAAGAATCGGTATAAATTCCTCGCGCGGCATCAGTGTCCAATCAGTGCGCCAACGAATTTTGTCTAAATGATATAAAGGAAGTCCGCTTTTTATGGCAAGCTCTCGCGCAAAATATGATTTTCCTGCGCCACAGCATCCGATTATTAATATTTTCTTACCAGAAAGCTCACTGAATTTAGCCATACTTCTCTCCCCAAAATCAATATATAAAATAAAAAAGCATAGCACGAAATTGCCTGTGCGTGATTGATGCCATAAGATTGACATTTCGCTGCAAACAAGTGACCGCTATGCTTCTCTATTGTGTGAGGACGCTATTGGCCCATGCGCCTCACTGCAAGTGGTATTATATCACATAAATTTGATTTTGTAAATTAGAAATATTGACAAATATTAGGTGGATTTTTCGTTGAAATTCATAGTAGGTAGAAAAATTTGCCTATTTTTTTGCTTTTTTTGTTCATTTCGACTATAAACGACATTTTTATATTTTAAGCGATAAATTACACCAAAAAAGATTGCTCTGTTTTTTAAAATATTTTAAAAAAATTTGAAAAATCTATTGACTTTTATGCAAATATGTGTTAATATATACAAGTCGAAAATCTAGGTGTAGCTCAGCTGGGAGAGCGCTACCTTGGGGTGGTAGAGGCCGCAGGTTCAAGTCCTGTCACTTAGACCAGTTAAACCGAGTACTTATGTGCTCGGTTTTTCTTTATTTATCAAGGGTTTGCGGACTTTTTCCCTTCGCAAAATCTCTACCACAAAATTAAGAAAATCTGAGCCGATGGTACAAATATCAACTCTTGGTGCAACCAACGTGTTTGGTAACAGTTTGAAGTGAGTAGAGACCACCCAGGAAAAACCTATATTTTATCTCGAAAATTTACTATATTATGGAGGTAAAATATGCCAAGTGTAACCGACAAACCGAATGGAAAATGTGTCATTCGTGTATTTTGTGGTACCGACGAGTTCGGAAAAAAGATTGTGAAGTCCAAAACCTTCACGCCGAGCTCACCAAATCTTCCTTATTCGAAATATCATAAGGAATTGACACATTTCACAAAACTCTTCGAAGAAGAGTGCCAAGAAATGATCCAAGAAGGATTATTGAGTGTTAAGAACTCAACCCGTATCCCCTTCTCTGCCTTTTGCGAGAAATATCTCGCTATACAGGAGAACACCCTTGCACCTGAAACCCTTGTGTTTTACAAAACGGTCATTTCCGAGCATCTAATACCGATGTACGGTAAGATGATGATGGAAGATTTTAAAGTACGACACATTCAGGATTATATCCTATTTCTCGCACACAAGAAAAATGCTAAGGGCAAAGGCTTTATTTCAGGCGGAACAGTAAAACGATACACCACCGTGCTAAGATCAATATTGACCTTAGCTTACAAGATGGAGTACATAGAGGAAGATATATCTTCTTCTAAGCGTTTAGTGTTTCCAAAAGAAGAGGAGCCCAACATCGAGGTTTTCTCAAAAGATGAAGTTGAAGCAATCTTCGAAGCCCTTAAAAGTGAGCCCCTGAATGTTCGTGCACTAATTGAAATTGCACTTATGACCGGTTGCAGACGTGGTGAAATAGTTGCTCTTAAATGGAGTGACTTTGATTTGGATAAGCAGACAATATCCATCTCAAGAAGTGCCTACAAGATATCCGACCAAGAAGTTAAAACAAAACTCCCAAAGAGTAGGAACGGAATACGTAAGTTTTCTATTCCCTCTCGTCTTTGTGAAACCTTAAAGGAATACAAGGAGGATTGCGATTGTTGCAAAGCTATGTGGGGAGGCCAATGGAATCCCGAAGGATACTTATTCACACAGTATGATGGAACTATTATGCACCCCGACTCGCCAACAAGACAGTATTCAAAATTTTTGAAACGTCACGGTATCCGTCATATAAAGTTTCACGCGCTTAGACACACCGCCGCAACCATTCTTCTTACAAATGGTTGTGATATCAAGACGGTCTCTTCCCGTCTTGGCCACGGTGATATTGAGACCACGAATATTTATCTGCACGCTATACAAGAAGCAGACCAAAAAGCTGCAGATACTCTCGATAAGTTGTTCAACAAATAAGAAAAGCTCCCCTATTAGGGGAGCTTTTTGTCTACTGTTGGATCGTAAACGCTGTAATCTTTCATTTCAAAATCATTGAAAATTTTGTTATATTCTTCTCTAATTTTATGGATATCATAAAATTTGTATCGTGAACCTACCGGCTTACCATTTACAAAAATTAGATTTTTTTCAAAATCAAAAATGATGTCCTCGTACATACAGATCTCCTTTCTTAAGCATATTTATATCCTCTACTATAGTTGTTACTATAATAGTTAGAACCATGCCCATATCCTTGGCTTTTCAATAAGCAATCGAAAAGCACCTTTTCGTTCGATTTTTCAAAATTTTCCAACGCAATGTAACAACGATTGTTACATTTTATACTCGCTATTATTTGTTTTTGGCTCATCGAATACATTGCATCTCGACTAATTCCCATTCCAAGATTAAATGCATAATGATGAGCATTATTCACTGTTCTTACCCTCGGCATAGTGAATGAGCCCTTAAATCCAAGAAGCTCATTCAAATCATAAGCTAAGGTGTCATAATCGTAATATGTACGATTGCCTCTTTTGTACGTTCTGACATCCTCTTCATTAGCGAGATACTCAAGTACCGCAACCGTAAGATCAGTATCAGGATCAACCTTTTTAATTTCTGAAATTATTTTATGTTTCGTCTGTAGTTTCAATTGCTACCTCGCTTTCTTTAATCAAGTCGTTTAGCCTTTCAACTGATCCACGCATCGACTCATCATAAGTATGAATATATCTTCGCGTTGTATCAATCTGTTTATGTCCAAGCATCCTTTGAACTGTTGAGTCGGGTGTACTCAAGTGACTAAGTATTGTAGCATAAGTGTGTCGAAGTCCGTGAGCTTGCATCTCTCTACCAACAAGATTTTGGGTTGTTTTTTTGATTCTATCTCCTGCAACGTCTGCATTCAGATAAACCTTTGTGTTTTTTCCTCTAAAAATCCTATTGTTAGGGTTATAATCGTGATCAAGCATAAGTTTTGACTGATATTCGTCTAACAGTTCAATTAAAACATCTGGTAAGTATGCCTCTCGCTGGGCGTGTCCTTTTGTCATCTTAAGTTTCTGTTTTTCTCCTACTGTCTGAGTTGCAGCTTTTCTTACATAAAATTTATCACCTTGCCAATCGTTCCAAGTAAGTGCAACGATTTCACCTCTACGCAGTCCGGTAAGAACATCAATAGTAACGAGAAGTCTATCTTCAATGGGAATATCAATTCGTGTTTTAAGCGCATTGATCAATTCAAAAAACTCTTCACAAGAATAGTAGTTAACTATTTTTTCTTCTGCTTTTGGTTTATCAATATCAGCTCTTCGAATCTTATATTCCTGAGCATATCTCTTTTTAACGCACCACTGCAAAAATTCGCAAAAACAGGTTTCATAACGTCTGATGGTCGTTCCAGATAAAGGTTTTGCTACTCTCGTATGAGTGCGTTCCAACGGATCATTTCTTACAAGGCGATCAATAAATTTCTCCAAATCAGCTTGTCCGATCATTGAAATAGGTTTTCTGCCTACAATAGGTATAATATCGTTTTGAATGACCTTGCAGTAAAATTCAGCTGTTTCGGGTGAATAATAAGAGCGATAATAGTTGATAAAATCAACATATACGTCAGCAACACTTTTACAATACTGCTCAGGTTGAAGTTGGTTGCGTTGATACATAGCTTTAAGTTCTTCTCTCTTCAATTGCGCTTTTTTCATTGCAACCTCAGGTGAATAAACTCTGTCCAGTTCAAATGTAAAAGTGTGTTGCTCCTTAAAACCATTGGTGCGTCTGCAAAGACGTGTTTTGAAAGTTTTCTCATCAATTTGTGTAATTTTTCTATTTAATGTGTTTTCCATAATAAAACTCCTTTTTCTTTTGTTTTTCTTTTGTCTGCAGAGCGGAATTACCAACACTCTGCAGACACTATTGCCTGGGGTGAGTTGCGTAAAAGTCATTGATCTCGCGAGATGTTTTGGGGTCTTTGTGTACACTGGCATTGTTTTTGTTTTCCACTTTCATAATAATTTCTCCTTTATTTTGTATTGATTGATTCGGGTGGACCTCTTTACCTCCACAAATCAGGTATGGTCCTAAGTTTGCTCGACTCCTCTACGGATTGTGGATTCCGCTGATGTATTTTTCCGGAGGCGATATTAAGTTTTAAAAGATCAATTGCTAAGATGCAAGGACATTATAAACGAAAAATTTTTATCGCTGTAGATTTGCTTGAGCTCATCTCCGCCGTTTAAATTTCTTGACTAATGAAGCCATTATAAACGAGATTTTTTTGCCACTGTAGATTTATCTGAGCTTATCTTCACCCTGCTGATTTATTAACTAATGATGGTATTATAAAGCAATTTTTTTGGTAACTGTAGATTTTGTCGAAACGCAAAAAAAGCCTTGATAACCAAGGCTTTAAAACAAAAAAGCGGAAACGTTAATACGTTTCCGCAAAGATATTATATGACTTAACTACTTCAATTGTAATTGATTTGAAGTTAGTTTTTCACATTTATTAGTATATTCAATTAAAATCATTTTGAATGTATTGTCATCTGAAACTTCTTGCACAGATGCTTCAGCACAATTTTTGATAGTACGATACCAATCATACATTTCTTCATCGGTTAGACTAAATTTTTCACGAACCATCTCTGAAATATTTATCAAATCTTCCAATATATATTGGTTCATTAGCAAACAAGAGAACCTATAAAGAATTGGGAACAATCTACTATATGGATCAACTTGGTCAATTGTATCAAAAGAATAAAATCTCTTTTGTTCTTTGCCCAAAGATGATAAATATCGTTCAAATCCTCTAATCAATGGTTCAATCAATTCTCTGTAAGCTAATTGATTTCCAGATAAAACATCTGCAATAGCACAGTAGTTATCTAAAGTTGGTCTTTTGATATAAGTTGTTATATCATATCCATATTTTTCAACCAAAATACTTCTTGCAATAGGTATTCTATCCCAATGCATCTTTTTTATATTTTGTTTAACCATAACAGTTGGTCCAACAAGCAACTCATCAATTGATTGTGTAATAATATCAACATATAGGCTAACTATATCATCAGAATCTAAAGCTTTTTCTTGCTCTACTTTATCAACGAATGTAGAAATATCACTATCAAACCAAAACATATGTCTATAATCATTGCATAAACCAAGTTTTAAAGTTAGTTCGTCATTTTCAGATGGTACTAAATACTTCTGTTTTAGAAAGTCTTCGACTGAAAAAATCCAATTATCAAAAGATGAAAAAAGTTTGAGATTACCTGGTATAACTTTTGTTTTCCCCATTAATTCAAATTGTTTAAATAATTTGATACAAATATCTTCATTAGCTTTCATAACATTTAGAATATTCTCGCTAATATCCCCTTTAGCCCAAGGATAAACTTGTGCTATAGGTAGACAAATTTGATATATTAATAGATCTTTATTTAGAACATTTGATTTGTCAATTAATTGATAAGCGTTATGAAAATAATGGTCAAGAATTTTAGTTTGTTTTTCGGGTTTTATAGTTTTGAAAAACTTTATACCACTGAATATCAGCGAGCCAGAAACAAGCATCTCGAGCCAATTCGCAACAGCAAATTCAATTTCAAAAGCTTCTGAATATCGTTTATCGGCAATATAGTCGGCAAAATTTACCTTAGCTTCTATATTCAATGCCACATCTATATTTCCACAAGCAAACTCATTGCAAAGGTTAATAACAAAGAACAGGTCATTTTGACATTTTAGATTAACAGTAACCAAAATTGCAATTAACCAATCAATCTTACCTTGAAATCGATCAAATTTTAGATTGGCATAATATTTAATATCTTCCGAATTAAAACCATATGCATCAACAATAAATTTCTGCAAGTAATTACATAATCCCTCTGATTTAGTAATCATTGGTTTTAATCTATCAGCTATCACCTCAACAATAATGGGGTGAACCTCCAACTCATAAACATCTTGTCTACAATAAATTTCTTGTATCCAACCGAGTCTAACAAGTTTATTGATAGTGTTAATATGATTCCACTTGTCCATTTCGTGTTCCATTACGATTTCTCTGTACAAAGATTTTGTAAGTCGAATGTTACGCAAAAAATATAGATTAGACAAAACGGATTTCTCTTTTTCTGTAAATTGAGCCATAGTAAATGTGGCTCTAATCATATCAAGCGCTGTTAAAACACGTGTTTTCTCATCTTTAGAAATAATAATATCATCGTCTAAAGACTCGAATCCCCTATCAACATTTTCTTTTAATTGTTCAATCGTCCAACCTGACGCCTTTAGTTGTCTCGCTAAAATAGGAACAATCAATGTATAATAGTTGAAACGCTTTAAAATGTCAGAAACTATTTCGAGTTGTGAATCAGTAAGATCTTTATCTGCCTCATTTTCAAATAGACTCAACAATGTCGGTAAATTCATCGAACCAATATTTAGCACAACAGATTCATTATTAAGAGTCTTAGAAAAATCAGTTCTCGTAGTAATAATCTTATCTGCCTTTAAAGACAAAAAGCCTTCAATTTCATCTTTACCGCTAACATCAACATCAAAATTATCCAAAATAAATAGTATTTTTTCAAATTCACAAATGTTTCTCAGTTTTTGCAAAACAGTTTCATTAGATTGGGCTTCATAATTATATGTGTGAATATTAGTTAAAAGCTCATCGATGCTATAATTTTGTGAGTAACGTAAAAATATGATAGCATCATATTTGTTTTGACACATCTCCGCATATTTTTTTGACAACTCGCTCTTTCCAATTCCGCCAAATCCGGTAAGAAAGACATTAGATTTCGTCTTAAAAGTTTGTGCAAGTAATTCAATTTCTTTAGTTCTTCCAATAAAGCCAGTATATGGACGTGGACAATTTGAAAGGACATAAGGTTTACCTTTGCTAAGACAATCTATCGCTTCTTCAATCGCTTCAATCAACTCATCTGTAGATTGGTATCTGCGTTTAATATTTACGTTAATAGTCTTTTTAAAAATATTGCGCACAAGACGTTTGATTTTAGGATTGAGACCTGCGAATTTTGCCTCAGGTAAATCATATTTTGCTAAAGCAATAATATCGTCAACTTCCGGCTGCCTTTCCATAATTTTATAGAAAAGAATAGCCCCTATAGCAAAAATATCACTTGCTTCACATACTTGCATTGTTTTGCCATTAGTATATTGTTCCGGTGCAGCCCAGCCTTTAGAATAGGATATTCGCTTAGCATTTCCAGATACAATATCGGATTTTAAGACGGCTGTATCAGTGTCAAAAAGTACAATATGTCTACTTGGTGGTGGAAAAACCAAAAAGTTAGATGGTTTAATATCCAGATGTAGGTAACCATTTTTGTGGTATTTACCTACTACGTCTGCGAGAAGCTTCAATGTGATAAAAATATCCATTAATTTTTCAGACTTGTCATTTTCAAATATTTCACCATCATTAGCACCCATAACCGAGTATACAGTACCATTGGCTTCACACAATTCATAAGAGAATACGCTTGAATTTCTTAATCCGTCAGTATTTTGCAAACGAACCAGTTCTTTATATGCATAAACGAATAAATTGAAGTCACGTTCTTTTATATCACTATTAGACCACTTCAAGCAACCGTCGTCTGCTCTAACAATGTCTGAGTCATAGGGATAGCATTCTTTAAGTCTAACATAATGACTGCAGCCTTGAGCATCAATATAATGAGCATCATAAACAATAGAACTGGCACCGTCTCCAATGCGTTTATCTATAACATAGGTAAATCGTTCGTTATTTGGATTTCTTACTATTGATCCAGCTTGTAAAGGTTTTCTTGCCATACCCAGGCCTCCTTTCTTAAAAATATAAGTTTTCATATATAATACCTCCTCATAAAGGCATTATACACTTATTTTTTTGCTAACTGTAGATTTCGTTGAGATATATTATTCTTTTTTAGAAACGACTTCTTTCTCTTAGGAATAACGTCGGATAAAATCCATCTAAATGTTTGAAGTGGATTAACATCTATTGCACATATCATAAATAACCAATCAAAAGGATTACCATAATACAATTCAGAAAATCCACATTCTTGCAAATAAAAATTCATAGAATCTATGTAAGCTTCAAAATCAATAACTTCTTCGCCTATCTTTTCATTAAGGTAAGATTCTCTCCATAACGTATATGATTTTAACAAAATTATTATTTTTCTTAACGATTCGTATGTCAATCTGTCTTCGTTAAAATCAAAAGGTTGTGGAAATCTATTCTTAATTTCTTGTGGAAGACGTGCATCTTTAAAAATTGTTTTAGATCCGGTTAATCCTTCTGGACGCTGATTTGTAATCATATAATACAGATAATTATTCGAGATTTTATTGTTATTATTTGAGTTTTCATCAACTTTTTTTGGCTTTTTAGGTTTATAAGTTGAAGGTTTGTCTTTACGCCATCTGCCCTTTAAATCATCGCGTCTGTAGTCGGATATTTCCTTCTCCTCTTCATTAGCTGCATTTTTAGCTTCTTCTAATAATTGACGATACTTGGTTAGCGCAGTTTTATTGCTTTTAGGATTGCGTGAATTTATATTAGTATATTGGAAAATATTATGTCTATTATTATTTATGTAATTAAGCAATTCATCGTCAGAAGATATATTGCGCACAGTTTTTACGATAGCTTCCGTTTTTTGAGTCAGGCCATTGTCTTGAATATTATCTTGATCAATCTTATTAATAATATAATTAGCATCAGCCCAAGATCTATGGTTAATTAAGCAATAATAATATACCAATTCTTCTTCATTTCTATGGTTAAATGCTCTATCCATATAAACTTTTTCAAATAAATACTTAGTTTCTTCAAGATTAAGTTCTAATGCAAAAGCCAATGCAAATAATTTTTTACGTGTATCCTCACCCTTTTTAGGTTTGGGGCCATTAGTAACCCAACTTCTTAACGAGTTATCGCTGCCTATATCACCTAATGGCACACCAGTTTTTTGGCAAGAAGTTTTCAAAAATGATAATGCAGCCTCTTTTATTAAATCGGGATTTTTTTGTTTCATCAAATAGTATAGACCATCTCCAAAACTTCTGAATGCATTTTCTTTATTTACGTGTTCAATTACCGATTCTATATCAGCAACTTCGTCTGGACCAAATATTTCCCATATATTGTCAGAAATATTACTTGTATATTCGCCCATAAAATCTTGACCGTATTCTTGCATAACTTCCTCCTAAAATAAGTATATACTGTTAGTATATTTTTAATAATTTTAACAGATTTTAGCAAAAAAATCAATAGTATATAACAAAAGCACTTCAATATAACCTGAAGTGCTTTTCTTTATCAATGCAAATAGTGGTCAGCTGCGATACTCGCTCTAAATCTTCCGTGACCAAGAGCGCTACTAACTTCAAAAAGTGCACCTCGGTCGTATATAACCCCTTTCAAATCTGAGCGACAGTAGTATGCTCCAGAATAATCACGAACACCTCGCAAATCGTCCTCAATACCATTTTCTTTACATATTTTGATCATTTTTGCGTTGCTTTTTCTTCCATTTTTCGTGGTATAACTACCTAAAATTTTATTTTTATATGTGACAATACGTTCGTTTTTGTATATAGAAAAATCTCTTTTATGAGCGTTATATACGCGTTTGGCATACTCTCCTCTAAAGCTATGTACGTCCATTTTACTGGGCACACGTTTAAAGACCTTCCCTTCGGCACTTTTGCACAGTGATAATACCAACTCCACTTCTTCTTTGCTTCCAACAATAGGAGACAATCTATGTCGTCCGCCTTTTGTTCCCCTGGTAACCAAGAGATGCGGCTTTCCACCAACCATTAATAAATCACTTGAACGTATTTGCATAAGCTCAGCTCTGCGAAGGCCTGTACATCGCGCAAATGTAATTATGTTTTTATTTGTCTCAGTAGAAAACATTTTGTCGCGAGCTGCATCTTTTCGACTACGTACAATTTTTGAACGTAATCTTGGCGGCGTTTGAATATCAAAATCTTTTGATGAGCAAGAATAAAGCTTGGCAAGTGCAGATAACTCTAATTTAATTGTATAAGAGGACAGTCCTCTATCAATATTATACTGCAACCACCTTTCAGCAAATATACGACATTCCTCTAAAGTTCGTGGCTTGTGTCCAAGTCTTACATCGGTAGGTTGAGATTTACAAAATTCTACAAAATAACAACAGTGTTTTAGGTATGACCGATAGCTTTCAAAACTATAGATGAATTGCAAGTATGTGCCATTTAGCTTTGCTTGATATTTACTTTGACCGATAGCAAGCTTGCTATCCAGTACCTCTTTAACTTGCTGCTTTAGTGATTTATTGGGTTTCTTACGTCCCATAGCTACCTCCTATATACGAAATTTTATAGTGTTAAAGTTAAAAACACTCCCACCTGATTGGGCGCGGTAGGACCGCCTTTCATTTTTTCTGCACAGTCAAAACCTGTATTAAAGCGTTTCGCTGTACAATTCTTACACTGGCTTTTCTATCAAAAGCCTACATATCCGTTTACTCGACTGTCTACTCGCTTCGCTCGTAGACCGAGTAACCGTATATGGTTCTCTCTCATTCCTCTCTCATTGTTTTCCTCATCTCATTTAATTGTACCTCCATTACTGTATTGCTTTCTATTACAATTATGCTATTTCGCGCGAATGCGTATCAAGAAATCACTCCTACATACTATCTTGCTTCTCTTCTTTCATTTGAATTGAGGAAGAATGAGAGAGAAAAAAACAAGAAAGCCCTTCGGCAATGCCGAAGGGCTTTTGACTATTTCTTTATTTGATATTTATCGTCCAGCAAATACTCCACATCTATTATTTCTGCACTTTCAAGTTCTTGATATGTAATTTCAAGCATATTTAGCAACTCTTCAAATGTGATAATATCAATGGCTT
>JBGVNP010000065.1:0-1688 GCA_045125655.1 Eubacteriales bacterium
TCCTTTTTGCTTTGCTTCATTGTTCTTTTGCAACGATTACCAGTTTTTAATAACATAACTCTCGTTATGTTGTCTTCAGTCTCGGTGTGTTCGCATCGGGATTTTTTCTTTTATATGATGAGTCTCATATGCTCCATCTTACGCTTGTGTTCTGCGCCTGTGGTAACAATATAAATGCGAGTCGTATTGATGCTTGCGTGTCCGAGTATATCTGCGAGCTTGGCTATATCCTTTTCAATGCCGTAAAAGGTACGGGCGAAGAGATGGCGCAGGTTGTGAGGAAAGACCTTGCTCGGCGATACGTTTGCCTGCTCGCACAGAGCCTTCATATCCTTCCAAACGCTATTCCTACTCACAGGCTTTCCACCCCGTGTAACGAATACCGTTCCCGTACTAATTCCCTGCTCCTTCACGTAACGGAGCAGTTTTTTCTTTAATTCCGGAACGATAAATACCCGTCTGTTTTTGCCTTTACAGTTTACGATTGCTTCTCCATTATGCAATGCCTCGACAGTGATATATTGCAGCTCGCTCACACGGATACCCGTACCGCAAATCGTCTGAATAATCAGATTGAGCCGTTCGTTGTGCTTAGCATTTGCAGCCTCAAGCAATCGAATATACTCCGCACGGGTAAGCTCTTTTTCCTCAGAACAGTAAACCTGTCTTTGCATTTTGAACTGCTTGACGCACAGATCGTGCCAGCCGCAGAAACGAAGAAAGCAATTCATTGCCGCGATCATAGAGTTAGCGCTTGACACAGCGTAGGTCTCGCCAAGCTTACCTTTGTAGTCAAGCACCTTCTGCTTGTCGATTTCCGCATCACAGACAAATGAAGCAAAAAACCTCACATCTCGCATATATTTTTCAATCGTTGCAACACTCCTTTCCTCGTTTCTCAAATAGAATTCAAATTCCTGCATTTGTTTTGGGTCTAAAATCCTTTTCATAAAACACTCTCCTTGCGTTAGGTTATGGTATTATTATTTTACCAAATATTTGCGAATAATCCCTAAACTTTCGATACAGGCAGTTTTATACCACATAAATATTTTAGATTTAAGAACCAAAAATTGAAAGAGCCGATAAGGCGAGTGGTAGTACAGTAGTATTGATTTGCAAAAATAAAGCGGGATGTATATCCACTTCGGACATACATCCCGCTTGTTTTTTAAACGTTTTTAATTTTGTTGATTATGTTTACAATCTGTATTATACCGTCAATTTCCTCACGGGAATATCCTTCCAATGATTTTTCAATCTCTTTATGAAGAGGTACAATGTTTTCTTCGAAAAATTCATTGAGTAATCGACTACTCGAAGTATCTAACGCAATCGCAATTTTACTTAATGATTCTGCACTGAAATTATTGATGCCACGCTCTATTTTGCTGATACAGCTCACCGAAAGATCGGTAAGCTCCGCAAGTTCTGCTTGGCTTATTCCGGCAGACTTTCTCGCCTTTGCAATTCTTTTTCCAACACTGCTGAGAAATTCGGTTCTATCCATATGTCACCTCATACTTTCGGTGTCTGTCAAAATTTGAAGCATTATTCTTGCACCAAGTTTAAACGCATACAGGAAAATCTCACGCTCGTTGATATCTGTAAGTTCATTATAGCAATCATCGAACTTTTCAAGGATTTCTTTCTGCTGCTCATTTAGCGTGGCGAGAAGATTATCGTGA
>JBGVNP010000066.1:0-2302 GCA_045125655.1 Eubacteriales bacterium
TGCAATATCACGAGCAAGCTCAAGGTGCTGCTTTTGGTCGATACCTACGGGAACAACGTCTGTCTGATAAAGAAGAATATCAGCAGCCATAAGTGCGGGATATGTGAAAAGACCTGCGTTGATGTTATCCGCGTGGCGCGCGCTCTTATCCTTGAACTGAGTCATGCGTGAAAGCTCACCAAAGCCTGTAAAGCAGTTAAGAATCCAAGCAAGATCCGTGTGTGCGGGAACGTGGCTTTGAACGTAGAGAGTATTCTTTTCGGGATCAAGTCCGCAAGCCATATAGAGAGCGAGTGTTTCATAAGTTCTTCTTCTAAGATCTGCGGGAACCTGACGAACCGTGATCGCGTGGTTATCAACTACACAGTAGAAGCACTTATAATCCTCGGAGTAGCGAGAGAAATTTTGGATAGCTCCGAGATAGTTTCCTATAGTAAGATTTCCGGAAGGTTGAACACCGGAAAAACAAATTTTTTCGTTATTTATCATATTATCCTCCAAAATAGAGTTGTCATTAGTCTATTTAATCTATTCTAACACAAAAGTAATAAATTATCAATAGATATTGTTGAAAAATTTCAATATATATATTAAAAAAATATTAGGATATATTCTTGAAAAACTTCAAGATGTGTGATACAATTAGATAACATATTTTCAAGGAGAACTATTATGATTAAGATTGAGCGCGTTAGCGTAATGAATATAGAAAATGCCATTCGCGGAGCGAGAAATCCCCTCAACAGCTGGGGAAGAAGCGACAGCTACTACGACGAGGACGGAAGATTTGTGCTTGGCGCAAATGATCTTGATCTTGCTGTGCGCCTTGCAAAAGCAGGAAATGACCACAGAAAGTTCCTTCGTCAAATTTTCGTGAGTGTTGATATTACCGCTCCTCTCTATTGGTGGAAGGAGTTTGATACGTACAAGGTGGGCACGGTTGCAAACTCCTGCTCAACTATGCACAAAATTCATCACAAGAAATTCGAGAGATCCGATTTCTCCTGCGAGAAGATGGATGAAGGTGCCCTTCGCGTGCTTGATTCTGTTATCGAGTATATGGAAGGCGAAAGAGTGAAATTTTGCGAGGACAAAAAGAACAAGCAGGCTTGGATCAATATGATCCAAATGCTTCCCACTTCTTACAACCAAATGAGAACGGTTACGCTCAACTACGAGAACCTTATTAATATGTACTACGCGAGAAGAACTCACAAGCTCCATGAGTGGCATGACCTTTGCGATTGGATCATGACGCTTCCTTATGCGGAGCAGCTTATCGCGGTTAAGGGCGAGGGCGAGAATGTTTGAAATAATTAATTGCGGCGGTGTTTCTTATTTTAGAAGCACCGCTTTGAAATCCAAGCACGCTTTTTCAACGAGAATTGGCGGTTTTTCAACGCTTGAGCACACAAGGGGGCTAAATCTCGCCTTTGGACGCGGTGATGACGAAGAAATCGTTCTTAAAAATGTTGAAGTGTTCGCAAGCTCTGTTGGTGTTGAAGCGAAAAAGATAATAAGCGTTCCTCAAATACACTCCGCCGACGTGCGCATTGTGACGGAGATGGATGCAGGCGCAGGCGTGTACAAAAAAGCCGATTTTGAGTGCGACGGTTACGTAACGGCGGAATGCGGACTCCCGCTTGGCGTTAAAACTGCGGATTGTGTACCCATCTTACTTGAAGCAAGGAATGATAACGGTGAGGTGATTGCGGTCTCCGCCGTGCATGCAGGTTGGAGAGGCACTGCATCTCGCATTGTGGAAAATGCGGTGAATTTGTTGTGCTCACTCGGTGGCAAAAGAGAAAACATTTATGTGGCAATAGGCGCATGCATTGATGAATGTTGCTATGAAGTGGGAAATGATTTTGTTAATGAAATCAATAAAAAACTTGGACAAAACTACGAAAACAAGTTTATAAAAAGGAAAGAAAACGGCGCGTTTTTTGCTGACTTGAAGGGTATGAATCTTGAGATTTTGCTCTCCTTGGGAGTGCCGCGCGAGAACATAGATATCTCTTCGCACTGTACTTGTTGCGAGCCCGAGCTATTCTATTCTCACAGGGGCCAAAGAGGAAAACGTGGTGCGCTTATGAGTGTAATTTCAAAATAAACGAAAGAAAACTGCAAGTAAAACTTGCAGTTTTCTATTAAATAAACCAACCAAAACAGCAATAATAAAAGAGAAAAGTATCACAAAACTACTATTGAAAATAAAGGTTCAAAAAAGAAAAAAGAAAATTTAAAAAAGGACTTGATTTTTAATTTGTGTTGTGATATAATACAAAAGTCGAGAAAATGC
>JBGVNP010000067.1:0-4572 GCA_045125655.1 Eubacteriales bacterium
TTATGTTCAGCTACAGGTCGAGCGTTGAAGCCACAGCAGAATGGTGAGCCGTCGCAACCGATAGGAGCATCTGTGTGAGATCCACACGGGGGTGAGAGTCCCATGAGTCCAAATGCATGGACGGAAGGTGTGTTCCCATTGCTTGGGGGTGTTGAGGACAAATACAAGCAGAAAAAACGATTGATACTGAAAAACACGAGCGGTCGTTGACTCTATATCAGCGACCGCTTTTTACTTATTAAACTCAAAGGAGATCAACATATGAACCACACCATCAAACGTAACGAAATCTACTATGCAGATTTAAGCCCCGTACAGGGTAGCGAACAGGACGGCATCCGTCCTGTTTTGATTATTCAGAACGATATCGGAAACAAGCATAGCCCCACTACAATCGTCGCTCCTATTACGAGCATACAAAAGAAAGCCTATCTTCCCACACACGTGTTCATGGGAATGGACATATTACCGAAGGACTCCTACATCCTTCTCGAACACATACGCGCAATCGATAAAACCCGGCTTCGTCATTTTGTCGGAAGAATCGAAGCGGAAACCATCAAGAAAGTAAACCGAGCGATATGCATCAGCTTGGACATAAACAAGGAGGAAACATAAGATGACCGAAAGAAATTGCCTTTCAATGTTAAAGAACGAACCCGAAGTAATGACCGTGATCGAAGCAGCTAAAGTCCTTCGCCTCGGCAAAAATAAAACCTACGACCTTATCAGCAGCGGTCGTCTTTCATCCATCAAGGTCGGTGGAAAAATCATCGTTCCCAAGATGTGTCTCGTCTCTTTTCTGACGGACACAAAAAATTATCAATTTAGTCCCGTATAATCACCAATAATCTCTGGACTTTCAATAACTTATGTGGTATTGTGTAGTCAGGCAGACGAGAATACCACCTACATACCAAATCAACGAAAAAGGAGAACACATAATGAGAACAATAACTGGTCGCCTCGCTGAAAAGGCAGGCAAGTGGTATGCCGTCATCAACCTTTATACTCCCGAAGGAAAAAGAAAGGAGAAATGGATGGGGCTTAACCTCGAAGCAAAAAAAGGAAGCAAAACCGAAGCAAACGCTCGACTCAGCGAAATCCTCGCTGAATACAATTCGGGCAAGGCATACCTTCAAGAATGCCTTACACCTGCCGAGCAACAGAAACGCAAGGTTGCGGATATGCCTCTGCACAAATACCTCATGGATTGGTTAGAGGAATACCGTTACAACATTGCACCGACAACATACAGCACGTATCAAGGCATGATCGAAGCAAGGCTTTACCCATACTTCGAAGAAAACCAAATCTCGGTCAAGGATGTGACCGGCGATGAACTGAACGCCTACTACAATTACCTCTTCGAAGAAGGGCTGTCGGGTTGTACGGCTCAAAAGCATCACAACCTGCTCCACCTTGCCTTCAAGCACGCAATGAAGAAAAGAATTATTCCTTTCAACCCGTGTGACCAAGCTAACCGCCCCAAAGCGGTAAAGTACGTGGCAAGCTACTACAACGAAACAAAGCTCAAGGAACTGCTCATGGCTCTGCGAGATGATCCGCTCCGCATCGTCGTCATGCTCACCATCTACTACGGTGTCAGACGAAGCGAAGTTCTCGGCATCAAGTGGTCGGCAATCGATTACGATGAAGAACTCATCCATCTTCGCCACAAGGTCATCGAGGACAAATCAAACGGCAAGACGGTCATCAGAGGAATGGATATCATGAAATCCAAGTCCTCAATGAGAAGCCTGCCTCTGATGACCTTCATCTGCGAGGAACTCCGCAAGGAGAAGGAACGCCAAGAGGAAATGAAAAAGGTGCTTCGAAGCTCCTACAATAGAAAGTACGAAGATTACGTATGCGTGGATTCGATGGGTAACCTCTTAAAGCCAAACTACGTAACCAACCACTTCGCCGTCCTCCTCCGCAGGCACGGACTCGACAAGATCAGATTCCATGACCTTCGACACTCCTGTGCAACTCTGATGCTCTCCAACGGTGAGGACATGAAGAAAATACAAGGATGGCTCGGACACAGCACCATAACCATTACAGCAGACACCTATGCTCACCTCGATGCAGAGAGCAAGAGAGGAAGCGCATCGGTGATCGAAAACGCTCTTGCAATCACAGCGTAACAACTCAAAAAATGATACGCAGTAAGCAAAGAAAAAGCCTTGGAATTCAAACGAATTCCAAGGCAAGTGGCGGAGGGTGTGAGATTCGAACTCACGCGCCCGTGAAGGCAAACGGTTTTCAAGACCGCCTCGTTATGACCACTTCGATAACCCTCCGTAAAGAAAATTGCGAGAAAACTGCGAGAAACGCTTCTCGCAAAATGCATATTCAGTTGTGAAAAACCCAATGAAATCAAGGGTTTTTAAGAAATTACATAAACACACGAAGGAAGTTTTCAAGACCGCCTTCGCTGAATTGTGTGGGTTCGAATTACAATACGATAAAGAAAAACAGCCCTCACCTGTCATGGTGACAGGTGGGCTTGACAAACTGGAAAAGTTATGGTATAATCATGCTCCAAACATAAATGGCAACATTATCCCATAATAGTATTTGCCAAAAACATATTATTCATACAACTAAATATTATCTAAAAAAGTGCACGCACTTTGGCGAAAGCCGTTACATAGCGAGCACACAAAAATTATCTGACAGTATCTTATCGGGTATCTATTTTTGTGTGTTCTGAATGTAGCGGCTTTTTATTTTTCCATCGACTGCATAAAAAAGCGGTTCTTGTTATCTATCACTTGAGGGGATGTTTTGTTAATCGAGAAAAGTGTATCTTACATGTCAATAAGGAGGTGATCAAATATGATTACGAAGTTTACAAGTCAGAAGAAAAAGAAAGGGGAAAAACAAATGAAAATCAATTCAAATTTCAAGAACCAATCAAAGAAAACAAAAATTAAAAAAGAAAAGGAAATATCAATATGAAAAATTCAAACTATCAAAATTATGAAGATCTCCCGTTGTTCTTAAACGCGGAGTTGCTCGCCAAGGTTCTTGGCGTTGGCGTATCAAGTGCTTACGAGCTGATGCACGAAAAAGGATTTCCTTCCGTCAGGATCGGAAAGCGGTTCATTGTTCCGCGCGATGATCTGAAACGATGGATGGAAGAGCAGGTAGCAAAGAGAGGTAGCCGATGAGAAAAGAGTGTAGAGATTTTTTCTTTCTGCTGTCCGCGTGCTACTTCCACCCGGAACGAGCGTATCCGAACAAGCGTATAAAATGTTTTGCCAAGCGAGCGATGATTGCTTTATGGATGCGAAAGAGCATCAATGTTTGGTCGATTGATTTTGAGCGCGAGTTTATTCGAGATCTGATCATCAACAAAATGATGCCCGAAGATCTCGACCGTGTGATTGCTGAAGCTGAGCGAAAGAGGTGGCGAATTTCATTCGATGATTTCGTTGAGATGATATTCGTTTCTGTTCTGCTCGGTGATGCTATCGTGGATATTCAGTTCAAGCAAACCTACTTGAAAGGAGCGTGCTGAATGCTCTATGGAAAGAAACCAAATGCACAGGACAAGTTCTTTCCCGTGCCGAATATGATTTTCAATTTGGGTTTAGACGGAGGCGAAATTCTCGTGTACCTGTATCTCATGTACTGCGAGGATAGAAAAACCTTTCAATGCTATCCCGGATATAAAACAATTGGATCGGCGGTTGGTATGAGTGTCAATACCGTTCGCAAGTATGTTCAGTCGCTCGAAAAGAAACGATTGATTACTACCGAGTGGACAATGGTGAGAACCAAGTCAGGCAAAGCTCACAACGGTACTTTGAAGTATACCATCCGTCCGATTCAGGAAGCGATCGATTACTATGAAGAAATTCAGATGAAACGGTTGTACGCAGAAGCAGCACGGAGAAGAGCCGAAGAAGCACTCGCAAAATACGATGAAAAGCACAGAAATCGGGCGGTTTAACGCCGTCCGATTGTGAAGCAGGATAAAGCCGAGTCTCTTCTCGGCTAGTCCACACCGCACGGCAACGCCGAGCGGACAGAAAACGGAGAGTTTCCAAGGCTTTTTCAGCCTAAAAGAATTCAGGCGGATGAGAATTTGTGTGTCTCTTTAAGGTTTGGGAAGGTTTTGAAGCTCTCCGCCAAATAATCAGCAAAAACACAAGGAGAAACTAATATGAAAAGTAAAAATTGCAGAGCCATGGGCTCTACAGGAGTCCGATTTACGGAAGAACAGCTCAAAAGGTGCGATGCAAAAAGCGATGAGCTTGGAATCTCACGGAACGAATTCATCAGAGATGCCGTTGAGTTTTATCTCGAATGGCTGAGCAGAGAAAGCACCGAAAAGTTTTTGACACCGGCGTTTGAATCGGTGATATCGGCAAAGCTTCGTGATACAGAAGATCGTCTGTCGAGAGTTCTATTCAAGATAGCGGTCGAGCAGAACGTGCTCGCTCGAATCGTTCTTGCGGATGGAGAGTATGAGTTTCCCGAAGAAGCTGTTGAAAAGATGCGCCGTCATGCGATACAACATTTGAATGAAACGAACGGAATGCTAAACCTGTTGGATTT
>JBGVNP010000068.1:0-5309 GCA_045125655.1 Eubacteriales bacterium
TAATAGGTAAATTTTGATTTGTCGCGGAGTTAGTTTACTACGAACCGCTCAAGCCGCTTGGGCTTCCGCTTTTAAAAAAGCGGAGCAAAACAACCGCTTTGGCTTGAGCTGATTTCGCGTAAATTTTCGATAATTCACAAGCGAATTATCGGTACGCTCACTAAAATCCTTTTACGAAAACAAGTTTTCGACAAGTATTTCACTGACCGTACTACGAAAATCACTCCTGCGGAGTAATTTTCTAAAATTTACTTACTTTATACCACGCTTTAAAGTCTGTGCTAACAAAGAAACAGTTAGTTAAAGTAGCAAATCACAGTTTTTCGAGCCGCCTGTTAAAATGGCGAGAAAATCGTTATGTGTTGTGGGATACAAAGTATCACACAACACGATTTGCGCGGAGTCTTGCCAAATCAGCACAAACTATATGTCTATTGTGCGAAGCTGATTAAAAGGTTTTTGCGCCACTTTTCCCAAAAAGTGGCATCCTCTTTTCTTAAACTAACTTTTTAAACTCCCCTATAAATCCCAATTTATCACTTATTTCAAAAGTTCTGCCTTAAGAATGGGAGCAAGATCGCGTGCCTCCCAAGGAGCATTTATATCCTCGCGTCCCATGTGACCGTAAGCAGCAGTTGCACTGTAAATGGGTCTGCGAAGCTGGAATCTGTCGATAATAGCAGCAGGACGAAGGTCAACGTGCTTCTGTACTGCCTCAGAAATAAGTGCCTCGTCAACAACACCCGTACCAAAGGTATCAATCATAACGGAAACGGGCTTTGCTATGCCGATAGCATAAGCAAGCTGTACCTCGCACTTCTTTGCAAGTCCTGCCGCAACGATATTCTTTGCAATATATCTTGTTGCATAGCAAGCAGAACGGTCAACCTTTGTGGGATCCTTACCCGAGAATGCGCCACCACCGTGACGGGAGTAACCGCCGTATGTATCAACGATGATCTTTCTTCCTGTAAGACCGGAGTCACCTGCAGGGCCACCTACTACAAAGCGTCCAGTGGGATTTACATAGATCTTGGTTGCGTCATCAATAAGATTTTCAGGAATGATGGGAGTGATAACATGCTTGATAAGATCCTCTCTGATCTGTTCAAGAGTTACAGTGTCGCTATGCTGAGTGGAAATAACCACTGTATCAACTCTAACGGGCACGTCATCATTATATTCTATAGTTACCTGAGTCTTTCCGTCGGGACGGAGATAATCAAGCGTGTGATTCTTTCTCACATTTGTGAGCTGAATAGCAAGCTTGTGAGCAAGGGAGATGGGAAGGGGCATAAGCTCGGGAGTTTCATCGCAAGCGTAACCGAACATAAGTCCTTGGTCACCTGCGCCCGTATCGTATTTGTCCTCGATCTCGCCGTTCTTCGCCTCAAGTGATTTGTCAACACCGAGAGCGATGTCGGGGGACTGCTCGTGAACGGAGCTGAGGACCGCACAAGAATCGCAGTCAAAGCCATATTTTGCACGGTCATAACCAATCTCGCGAACAGTTTCACGTACTATCTTCTGATAGTCGATAACTGCCTTTGTTGTGATCTCACCCATGATCATTACAAGACCTGTCGTGCAGCAGGTTTCACAAGCAACGCGGCTATAGGGATCCTGCTCAAGAAGCGCGTCAAGCACTGCGTCGCTTATCTTGTCACATATTTTGTCGGGATGTCCTTCAGTAACGGACTCGGAAGTAAAAAGTACCTTCTTCATTTTTAAAATTCCTTTCTCTTTTATGCCAAATCAAATACTAACCGATTTTGAGAACAAAAAAACCTCGCGGAGCGAGGGTATGAAAACAACCTCATCTCTCGGGAATTAGCACCTTGCCGACACATCGGTAGGTTGCTGTGGTTTCATAGGGCACGTCCCTCCGCCACTCTGGATAAGTCATATATGATTTTGGCATATATTATCTTTAATTTTTTAACCGTGTTATTATAACATATTCCTCTATCTTTTGCAATAGGTTTTGACAAAATATTTTGAATTTCGACAAAAAACTGATTGTTTTGATAAATTGGGATTTAGCGGTGAGATGGTAAAAAGTTAGTTTAACTTAAAAACGGGACGTCGAGGACGCCGTCCCCTACATTGACGGTGCTATTTTCAAGCAAAACAATAGATATATTACAAATAAAATAGCTGTTATTGAACAAAAATCATCTTGCAAACTTGTAGGGGACGGCGTCCTCGACGTCCCGTTGCAAACATAAACTATCAGTACAAACAAAACGGCTACAATCTAACAAAAAATACCCCCAAACCCGTAGGGACAGGCGTCCCCGACTGTCCGTTATTAATACAAACTAACACACCGACAAATCAAAATTTGAAATACAAAAACCGCGAGTATATTCCTCGCGGTTTATATAACCAAATTATTTGTTCAAAAATTCTGTGTAAATCGAGTTGAAGTTTTCTTTAGTAATTGTTACTAAATAGGTAGAATTAACCCCATATTCTGAATTTTCTTTTATATAAATATCAACCGAGTTGTTTTTTTGTAAAAGTTCTATCAATTTGCGATTGTTTAGATAAATTCGATCTCCATTTTTATACATAGTTCCTGTTGAATAATATTTTTGTCCAGCATCATCTAAATATGTAATATCGTAGTGTTGATTGCTATACGATTTAACTTCATATGATCCATATTCTAACAATTTTATCGCTACATCTTCTAAATCTATTAATAATCCTACATAAAGCTTGGAATTTGTTGTAGCACTATTACTGAATTTGCCAACAAAATAATCTTTATTTCGCACGTAAGCTTGATCAGTATATTGACCAAATTCATCAACATAATAAGTCATCTCCCAAATACCAAATTCCTTGCCACACTTAGAACATACTCCCTCTTTTGTATTATGACCCAAAGCAGATTCGTACTCGGTTTTAAGTTGATTACAAATGGAACATTTATAGTTAGCCATCCCCCCTTGAGTACAATTTGCCAATGTGGATATCTTAACATATGAGTGAGAGCATACGGCTTGATTTGTTTCTTCTGGAGATTGTAATGAATCAGAAGAATCACTAACAATCGCCAACAGGAAAACAATAAAAATAGTAATAGACGCTATAAGGATTTTTTGTTTCTTTTCAAGTTTCATACTTGCCTCCAAAATAATATTTCCAAAATACTTGTATTTAAACGAGTTAAAATATCTTGGTTAAACAAATTATACTGCAATTTGCGGTATTTGTCAATACCGCAAATTGCAGTTTGATATAATTCTTACATAAAAATCATACTAATTATATGATAGGAGATTATAAATGTATAAAAGAATTCGAGATTTGAGAGAAGATCGTGATCTTACGCAAAAAGAATTATGCAAAATTCTAAATTGTTCACAACAAGTTTATAGCAATTATGAACTCGGTCAAAGAGATATTCCAACTGACATTCTCATTAAACTATCAAATTTTTATAATGTTTCTATTGATTATATGTTAGGTGTATCAAATAATCCCAAGCGAAACCAATAAAAATTCCAAATCCTGTAGTTTTACCATTTCACTAATATAAAACACATCGGACCCTTTAGGTCCGATGTGTTTTATATTAGCCAAGCCAAAAAGCCGATGCCACCGTAAACGATGAGTGTCACCACCGCGCCCGCGATAAGCACGCCGATAACGGCTGACAAAAATGCTTTCAGCGGCTTCATTCCGATTACCGCCGCGACGAGTGAGCCCGTCCACGCGCCCGTTGCAGGAAGCGGTATAGCGACAAATAAGCAAAGTCCCCAAAATGAATATTTTTCAATTCTTTCGCGATTTTTTTCCACTTTTTCAAGTAAAAAATTAGCTATTTTATTAAAAAATTTTATCTTGGAATTTGCCATCCATTTTATAACGATATTGATGAGCAGAAGTATGAAAGGCACGGGCAAAAGATTGCCGACAACCGATATGATAAACGCTTGCCACCAAGGAAGTCCAAAGGCAAACGCCATCGGTATTGATCCTCTTAGCTCAATTATCGGAAGCATTGAACAGAAGAATACGCATAATTCTTCTCCAACGATATTAAGAAAAAAATTACTTATTACTTCTCCCATTTTCACGCCTCCTTTTTGTATATTTTATGTATTTTTATGCAAGCTTTCCGCCAAGAACGAAGAACAAAACTATAAATGCAACTATCATAATCACTGCGCTCACAAGTGCCACGATAAGTGATTTAGTTTTATTTGCCGAGCTTGCAGAAGCAGGAGATCCTGATAGATCTTTTTTCGATATCATTCTCTTAAGCACTCTTGAAACTGGCTTATAAATAAGCATCGTTATACTTGCATTAAGAATGGATTTTGTCAAATTAAAGGGGAAAATAACCTTAGGTATAAGCTCTATCACCGCTCCTTGCGTTACATGCATATAGTAAGGAGTGATGAAAAGATTTGCCACAAGCATTACCGCTACTGTTGCACAGGCAGCCGTTACAAGTCCCACTACCGCGCCCAAAATACTCCTTTTATATTTGTAAATAAGCGTTGACACACCAACAAATGTTATCGAGCTTATAAGATTCATTATTAATCCGTAAACGCCCGTATCCGAGTACGAAAACTCAATAAACGGTACAACGATAGCGCAGAAAAGTCCCGATATTGGTCCAAAGAACATTCCGCATATTGTGGATATAGTATCCTTAAAATCAAGTGTTAAAAACATTACCTTTATCGGAAAAATAAGTGAAACGATAAAGGACATTGCACAAAACAGTGCTATAATGGTCAGTTTTTTGACCTTTTGTGAGTTAGTTTGTTTCATTTTCATTACTAAATTCCCTTCTTAAAATTAATTTAAGAGGAAAGATAAAAAAATCCGACTCCTTTAATTGAAGGGTCGGGGATATGGATGGACCTCTGCCCATCCCTCTATTTTATCTTTTCTCATCCGGACTTTACCGTCGGTATGGGAGTTTCACCCAATCGGCTCTTGTAAACAAGAGTTCACAGACTTTAACTGTCGGTATGGAATTTCACCAATCCCCAAAGATATTATTTAATATAATTATATTCTCTCCAAAATATTTGAGAAAATATTTTATCCGCTTTTTATTTCCCAAAACAGGCACAAAAAAGCGCAAAAGGGCTGCTGCACTAATGCAGCAGCCCTCATTATCGTTAATTAATCTAAATAATTATTTAAAATTATTCAAGAATTTCGGAAACGACGCCGGAACCTACTGTTCTACCACCCTCACGGATAGCGAAACGAAGACCCTGCTCACAAGCGATAGGTGTGATAAGCTCAACTGTCATATCAACGTTATCGCCGGG
>JBGVNP010000069.1:0-2568 GCA_045125655.1 Eubacteriales bacterium
GCGTGAGTTGATAAATACATTGTATCACAAAAACCGAGTGCGGTCAACGATTATCGCAACATTTTTTTGAGAGCCCCCTCACTTGCGGCAACGTCGCGGGATATGATAAGAAATGCATAATTTTTGTAAATGCCGACGCGCGCGGCGGAGATCATATCGGCATACTTGGGGCTCGTTTTTGATACTCGCACGGCATCAAGATGCGAGCATAAAAGCCTTGCGGTATCGGTTGCCGCTTCACTTGATGCGCAAAGAAAAATTATCAGCTCGCAGGGATGCTCGGTGACCGACAAAAACATGGCGCAGTCCAGCCACGCGTCCGACACGGCGGGCATCTTGCCCTCTCCCAAGAGAGCTGGGAGCAGGGAATCGGGCAGTCGCTCGGCGCTGTCCTCATCCGCGCGCATGTCGTATATCCTGCCCGCAGGCAGAGCCTGCCCCTCGGCTTGCATCATGGCGTTTATCACCTCGCGGCAGGACGGAGCTTGCTTTTTGGCGCACGACGGCAAAGCCCCAAATACTAAAATCAAGAAAAATGCTAAATATCTGTATCTTTTTTTCATTTCACACCCCAAGCGTTATTACAAAATTATATGCTTGATATATGAGAAATAACAAAACGTAGGTTGTTTGAGGGTAATACGAATTGCGATATTTGTGCAATATTAACGAAATTTTGTCGAAAATCCTGACGTTCTGTCACAAATATTGACGAACGCGGCTATGTATGGTATAATATAGATACAAAAAACATCAAAGGGAGAAATATTACATTTCAACCTCATTCAACAATCCCGAGAATGCAACAGAAAACACAACATATAAGATTAGATTGCATCCTTTAGGAACTTACGATGTTTACAAAACTTATCATGGAGATCAAATGGTTCCGGTTTGGAGTGCGGATTTAGGAGGAAGGTATCCGGAAAAAACTTATTATAAGAATGGAGTTAAGCACGGTAGTTTAGTAACTGATACCGGCATATTTAGTTTTATCAAGAACTTAATTAAGCAAGACGAAACGATTCCATTAAATTCGGGTATAATGTCAACATATGCATATTGATAGAGGTATTTATATGAAACTTGTTTGGAAAGTAGTAAAAGCGTTTTTGGTAGGAATAGCTGTATTGGTTGGTCTTTACGTTATTTTACTGATTGGCAGTATAGTTATATCTTCAATAACAAGAGAAAAGGATTCCAAGCAGCAAACTGATGAATATCTTGATTATGTCGCTCTCCCGCCAAACATAACATACGTTGAATATGAAAAAGACCTTGAAAAACATGCTTTTATAGAAGATAAGCTTAATAAATTCGAGTACTATCAGATAAAGGGATTGGACGAAACAGAGTTTATCGGCGCTAAATATATTAAGATCGGGATATACGGGACAAATGATGAATTTTTAGTTTTGGCTAATCGGAATAAAAATTTTTCCGTTTGGAGAGATTGGGATGTTAAGGAGATTAGATTATTTAATACTAAATCCACCGATGACACAGAAGTCATAAAGAGCTTCACGGATTTTGTGTCTGCTATTGATAACTCTGCACAAGGAGTCCCGCTGTACGACACAGATGGAGCGAGTTGCACAAAAACCACTTACCAAGATATATACGCGCTTTTTGAACAATCGGACTACGTTGAGTGGCGAGGAGATGTAGAGGTGAAAGAATACTCAAATGGAAAAGTAAAAGTGTTCGTTAACGTATATTGCTTTGACCCATACCCCGAAATAATACAATCGAGGTATTTTGAGGTGGAGCCCGATAGTCCGCTTTATAATTTTGTGTTGGATTCTATAGAAAATACAGATTAATAATGTTTTTCGGCATTAAATAAATCCCCCGCGGCTTCCCGCGGGGGACATTTATTATTTTGCATTTATTTATTCGCATTCATTTTGAGGTAGGCGTTGACAAAGCCTTCAATATTTCCGTCCATAACGGATTGGATATTGCCGTCCTCGTAGCCTGTTCTCGTATCCTTTGCAAGAGTGTAGGGCATAAATACGTAAGAGCGTATCTGCGCGCCCCACTCGATGTTGGTCTTGTTGCCCTGAATCTCCTCAATGGTGTCAAGACGCTCGCGGAGCTTAATTTCCATAAGCTTTGCCTTTAGCATTTTGAGAGCTGTTTCCTTGTTCTGAAGCTGGCTTCGTTCGGTCTGACAGCCGACAACGATGCCCGTGGGCTTGTGAACTATGCGTATTGCCGAGTCGGTCTTGTTGATGTGCTGACCGCCCGCGCCCGATGAACGGTGCGCCGTGATGTCAAGGTCCTCGTCACGAAGAACAACGTTGTCAACGTTGTCAAACTCGGGCATTACCTCGATAGAGGAGAAGGAGGTGTGGCGTCTGCCCGCAGAGTCAAAGGGAGAAACGCGCACCAGGCGGTGAACACCGTTTTCACTCTTGAGCATACCGTAGGCGTTGTTGCCCTCAACCGTGATGGTCGCGGACTTGAGACCTGCCTCGTCGCCGTCAAGCCAATCTATAAGCTTGACCTTGAAGCCTGCCTTTTCGGCATATCGGGTTATCATTCTGTAAAGCATTTGCGCCCAGT
>JBGVNP010000070.1:0-22692 GCA_045125655.1 Eubacteriales bacterium
TAAAGTCCACCACCATACGACGTCGCGTTAACTACCCACGCTAAATCCCCGACATTACTTGACGGATAAGCCGTTTGCAAGTCAACAAGCGTGTCAAAATCGCCCAAAAACTCTATTTGATTGCCGTTGTTATTATAGTACGGAATATCTCCGTCAAGTTTGAATCTCGGCTCTTCGCCTTGTAATAGCGTTTCGGCTATAATCAAAGCCCTACGAATAACCGTTCGGGCGTTCCATTTTGGTTGCATATTTTTCTCCTTAATTTAGGGTATAATAAAACCGCTATGCGTAATACATAACGGTTTTAGTCTTTTTCTTCGATTCCTTCATAAAGCAGAGCGTGACGATCAATTCGTAAATAATCAATATATGCCCTATCTCCCTCTTCGCTGTCTTCCCATAAATGAGTACAGTTTAAATTGTTTTTTAGTATAAAACTTATCATATCTTTCATCCTACTTTCGCTTTTATGACAAATAATAGGTGCACACATCTCTTCAGGTCTACAACGTTCTTGCATTATTTTATCAAATTGTTCTCTAACTCCACTCATATTAAATCGCCTCTCCATATAATTTCGTAATTATAGTCGTTATCTGCATTATACAAGCGAACTCTATATACGTATCCATATGTATAAACATTTATTGATACATAACCATATTTTTTCAGTTGCCTTTGCACTGTGCTTATCTTGTCATTAACTAACGACGTTAATTCTTGTGGATGAGCCTCATCCTTTTCAAAAATTTGAACTTTTGAAAGCTCTTCCATTTCCTTGTTTTCTAACGACATATATATTTCAAACTTTGTCTTACCCAAATACTTTTCCAACGCTTTCCAACAGTCTGTGGGCGTCCATTTTTCTTGTATTTCAATGCCGTATTTTAAGCATAACCCATACGGCAACCTGTGATTGCCTTTATTTTTCTTACTCATATTATATACCACCTATTGTTGATTTGTCAAGGTTTTAGAGAACTACTATGTAATACCTTGCGTTAAAAAACACTCTACCTGTTCCATTGTCAGATTCGTAATCGTGCATAATAGCACACTTTTGATAAACTACAGTATAAAGTCCACTTGGAATATTTAAAATTTTCACATCTTTGTTAAGTGGAGCGAGATCAAATATCCAGTAAGGAATTGTTGCATCTGCATCTCCAGCATCTCCCGATCCTATATAATCAGCGTAACGAGCATATACAATATTATTATTAGAATCAATAACTTTAATGCTTGGATATTGCCATAACATTGGAGCAATAAATCTATCTTCAGCATCGTAATCATCATAATCGTGAACAGCGTACCAAATTCTACTGCCGTTACCACCATACGCCCCATTTCTCAATACTAACCCCTTATTATAATTAGGGCTATTTTCATTAACAGTTGTGTCTGTTCTTAGTCCATAAACGTAAATAGATCCAACTTGTGGTGTTAGATACGGATTGAAAACATCATTCAATCCAGCATTGCTTTTGTCGGGATACGCAACACTCGTAGTTGATCCATCAGGTATTGTCGGAATCTGCACATAACTTTTCTCCAACGGATTCAAATATCCTATACTTCTAACGATAAAGCACTCTAAATATTTGGTTTGCTCTATCAAGTATAGTTCGTGCTTGTACTTGCCACTTCCTGTCGGTATTTCGTCGGCTTTGTCGCTCGCGACGAGCATATAATAAGACTTTTCCTTATTGTCGTTTGTTAGAGTTACAATCACATCGGTAAGAGACTTAAAGTTCTTGTCGGACACGCCTATAAGTGTAAGGCTTGCTTCGTCCAACTGCTCGTCTAATAAATTTGACACCTTGAACGGAAACATAACGTATTTTGAGTAGTCTTTGCCGTTGATTGTAACGGCGATTGACGTTGGGTTTAGTGTTTTTGCCATAAATTACTCCTGTTTTTAAAATTTTTTGAAAAATTTTATTAAAAACTATTGATTTTTTGAAAAATATTGCGTATAATAAAGGTAAGATAAATTACTTTTGACAGCAGAAAATCGCATTAGCTGCCAAATAATGATAGGGTGCTCCCTGTGAGGAGATTTGCGTCTATCCAAAAGTAATTGTAAAGCACAGTCAAACTGTGCTTTATTTTTTTGAGTGAGTTTTGAACGCTGTTAATAAATAGACAAGTTTTTCGCCTTTGAAATCGGGTGCCACAACAGCTATTTTACCATTATAAATAATTTCAAAATTGCCTCTATTATTTGTTTTTCTAAAACTACCTTTTTCAACGACATCTGAAATATTGCTAAAAAAGCTCTCTGTATCTATACCTTGTTCAGTTCTTCTCTTACATATATGTTGCACACCAATATCGTCATTGCCCCACACTAAGTCAATATCGCCTATATCATTTCTATGGAAAGCACCTTTGACGTGTCCTTGTTTTTCTTGTAAGAGTTTATTTACTGCGTCTTGACCTTTGTATCCCTTAAACTCTTTTCCGTATAATTTTTCTACGCTATATGTATCTGCAAATTTGTTTTCCTTAGGTGGAATTTCCACGCTAACAGCCTTTTTTATCTCTTCAGCGTTCATTTTTTGCAAATAGTCTTTATCCATAATCTTTAAAAACAAGTCCTGTTCTACTTTTTCAGGGCTTGTTTTCTTTGCAAGATTATTCATTTCGTTGTTGTACATTTCAAACAACTTGCCTATATCGGTTTCGCCGTTAGACTTTTTAGGAATATCAATATTATTCCCACTCGCCCAACCAAATAAGAAGTTTATTGCCATTATCTTCTCCTTCCACTCGTTGTTGCTACGTTTCCACCTGCTCTAACGTTCATAAGGGCGATGGACGTGCCTTCTTGAGATCTTTGAATATTGTACGTTTCAATCTTTTGCGACAATGTTACCGCCGTATGCATTAGCGACATAACCGCTCCTGCGATTGCTCCCCAAACTCCGCCTGTCATTGCGCCAATAGCAACGCTCTCAACCATTCCGAATGCTTGCGATCCTATGTCGTAAGCCGTTTGAACACGCGCTTGCATTTCGTGGTTACCTGTTCTTAACGCTACCGTTCCTATTTGGTATTGAATACCTTGCTTGATAAACGAGCCGACGTTCTTTTTGAAAAACACATAGCCTTTTACAACGCCGTTAAGCGCGTTATTTTCGCCACCACTCGCATCGTTGGTGGTGTTTTTTGTTTGCTCTTGTCCTTGGTCGGTAGGCGCGATAGGCGAATTACTACCACCGTTATTTGTGTCATTAACTAAGACAATTTTATATTCGGTATTCATAGTTACCTCCTACTACAAACTTAAAGCCTCAACCAAACGAATTGATTGTCCAAGGTTGTCCGTGCCTTGTCCTGATACGTTACACTCGCCGAATTGCATTGTGAACACCTTTGGTGTATCACTTGCGCCAAATTTGACGGAAACTTCATACTGCTTGACAATTCCGCTCTTAAGAAAGTCAAAATGCTCGACGGTTATATTACTATCGCTAAGCGCAGGAACGCTTAAGTCTATTTGTACTGCCGTTACTGCCGTATAATTTAAGGCACTACCTTCCGACGAGTTGAACGCTCCACTTTCGTTTATTGCCGTACGGATAATAGAGAATTGCGAGAAAGGAACTTTTTCGCCCTCGAATTCAATCTCAACATCTCTTGTGTTTACGCCGTTTTGAATAATTGCAAAGTTACAAGTGAACTGATATGTTATACTCAATCCCACTTGGTCTCTTATCATAATGTCGCCTGCTCTTGGATTTGTAACGGTATACGTAACCTTAAAAGTCTTGCTATCGTTCGTTATCGTATCATTGTACGCTTGCGACGCCAACGTTGCAAGAACTTGACGGACAGGCTCAAAAGACGACTGATACACAACGTCTTGCATAATTGACGAGCCGTCTTCTTGTTCTACAAGTTCTCTTCCAGTTTTAACTGGCACAACAATCTCCACGCCTACCGTTTGCGACTGAATAATTATACCTTCTACAGGCACAATAGACGAATTAAGTAGAATCGCCGTGCCTTGGATATAATCGTCTACAACGACGTTATTTTCAAGCCTTGCGCCCTTATATTCGTCGCCGTCGGGATAAATCTTAAACTGAATATCGGACAAGGTATTAAGTTTTTCATTTATTGTGTTTGTTAAATATTGTAAAGTTATCATTTTTTAATCTCCGAAAGAAACGTATTCCATTACTACGCCGTTTGTTGCTTGCGCCAAGTGTTGCGCTAAATCTTTCGCAACCTTATCAAACCACCCCTCGTTGGGATTTTTGTGTCCTTTCCACTTAGGACTTATCCACGGCTCATTGGTGTACGGCATATATGGTGCTATGTCTTCGTCAACGTATATTACCGACGTACGTTCGTCCGCATGCTCGATTTTTGTCGCGTTGAAAGCAAGGTTACCTGTCGAACATTTTTGCCAATTTCCGTAGGGATTGAGATAATACCCTGCGCCCCTTGTTTTAGGATTCGGAGCGTTATCTTGCACGAATTTTAATGCTACCGCTCCAAGATTGCGAAAGTTTTCCGTATTCATTACTTTATCCCCCTTGCCGTTGCGTTTGTTTCGGTTAAGGCAAGGATAAACTCACAATTCGGGCTTTCCCTCAAAAAGCGTTGAGTTTCGTCATTATAGCACTCACTCTCAATTTGTGTAATGGTGTAAGTCCGTCCGTTTTGAAGCGTTACGAACGAATTTATTTGCCAATCTAAATGCCAAGACGTTGCTATAATCACGTTACGCCCTGTCGTGATAAGATTGTTGATAATCTCGCTAAACCTTGCGCTTGGATAGTTTTGTTGCTTATATTCGAAGTATTGCGGAGCGGATTGCTTGTCAACCTTGAATTCGCCCGAAAAGACTTCTTTTTTTCTTCTCTTTGTTAGGTCAAGGATATCAAACATCAATAGCCCCCTTTTGTGTACGACGGTGGATAAAATCCATACGCCCCACAATACGTCAAAACACAGCCTGTTTCGGGTATATCCGTTCCGTTTAGTATTGCTTTAGCTTGTGGACAAATAACGCTCTCAGTGTCTTTTTTGTCGGCTACAAACGCCAAATCGCCGTTAGTTAAGATATAGAGCATTTGCGCTCCCATTGCTTCTTGAACAACATCTCTTGCCGTTTCGCTATTAGCAATAATCCACTGGATATTACGCGAACTGTTATGTCCGTACAAATAGGCGTAAATTTCGCTTGAAACGCCCTTTAACTTGCTTGTAATAACTTCCGTAGCGTTTGGCGCGCCCTGGCTTTTAACACGGTTTTCTAAGTCCACACCCAGCACATCCGTTACGTATTTGATTGTAAGGTAATATCTATGCGACACGTAGTCGTATCTCATATAGTCATTTTCAACGATTGCCATTTTTGTTTGACTCCTTTTTAATAAAAGTTATGGAAAAGCCGTTCCTGTTTCGTGAGAACGGCATATTGTAAGTATACGATTTTGCACTTGAATGCAAAATAACCTTTTAGAATACTAAATAAAATTACGCTTGTCTAGATCCGGGAGCGATTACGGTCAACTGCGTAGTAGGAGCGGCAGTACCGTTGTTTACGATAGGAACAATGCCTTTGGGGTAGCAAACGTTTACGCCCCAACGAGTAAGAGGCTGAAGTCTCTTTCCTGCTCCATCGGGAGAATCGATAGTCTTGATATAATCTTGAGTCGAAATTCCTCTGTCGGTTGCGGATGCTGCACAAACGATAGCCTGAACGGAATCAAAAGCGGTAGTAGTTGCCCCTACCCACTGAGATGCCCTATCCCAAATAGCCTTGGGAGCGACGTGGCAAGGAATCATATCGATTTCGCCAACGTACATATTGCCGAATTCTTTCTGTGCATCGGGAGAAACTGCACCCTTTGCGATCATCGATTGCGCATAGTTAGAGCCACCGATAAGTACACCGTTTGCACTCATAAGTTTCGAACGGAACTGAGGACGCATAATAATTTCTCTCTCGTCAAACGGGAAAGACTGAATGTAGTTTGCGGAATCGCCATCGTCAAGCATAGTAGACGCTTCCTGAATAGCCTCGTAATAGTTGGGAGTTTCTCCAAGAACTACTGCGAGATTAGTCCAAGCGTTTGCCGTATCTGCCGCATTGAATACAGCGGAAAGTTGATGAGCAATGGTCGATGCGTTGATTTCGGTTGCAATTCTACCACCGATATTCTTCGTGGTGTTATCAAAAAGGTTTGCAGGACACATATCCTGTTGTACTTCGGGAAGGTCCGCACATCTATCATATACGTAGAGCAAGTTAAGGTCGTATTCGGACACGTTGCTGAACTGTGCGCTTTCGCCGTTAAACCAACCACCGTTAGTAGCAGCGTTCAACTGTCTTGCGTCTGCAAGGTTAGGAACAACCTTAAGCATTCTAAGAGTGGATACGTTGGTTTCGGTCTGTTGAGTTACACCCTTGCCGTTGTGGTGTAAAAGGTTTACGAAAATATTCTCTTTTACTTGTTTCGCTGCAAGCACTTGAGTTGCAGTATTGTTTACGTTATAAACTAAAGCCATTTTTAGTTATCTCCTTAAATTAAATATTTACCGCTAATTCGTTCTTAAGTTCGCCTGCGGTCATCGAACTGTAATCTTTTTTAGCACCGGGGATTTTGGCTTCATACCCAAATGCTTTGTCTTTCTTTTGAGCCATTTCTTCAAGTTTGGCTTTAACTGCCAAAAGTGAGTTAAGTTGCTCTTCCACCTGTGCAAGACGGTCAGCCATTCCGTGTACCATTTCGGAGATATTCTCTTCTACGCTCTCATCGGTTACGGTCTTTTCGCCCTCATCTTCCACTACCTCGTCTGCATTCTCTTCCGTCATCGGCTCTTCGGCAACGTCAGGAGTTCCGGGAGCGGTTTCTTCCTCGACAGCTTCGCCCTCATCCATAGCAGGCTCTTCGCTCTCTTCTTCAACCGCCTTTTCTTCGAATTTCTCTTCGGGAACGTCTTCGGATACTTCTTCTTTAAGTTCGTCTACGTCCTTTCCGATTTCTTCGCTTTCTTCCTTGACATCTTCTGCCTTTTCGTCCTTAACTTCGGGAACGTCTGACTTTTCTTCTTCGATCTTGTCGATTTCTCTCTCGTCTTCGGCTTTATCAAGGTCCTGCACCTTGGCTTTCACCTTGGCTTTGTCCTCTTCGGGTAGAGAATCGATCGCTTTAAGAATCTCTTCTAAAGTCATTTTTGTTTTGGTCTCCTTTTAAGATTTTTTCGATATATCGTTTTTGCTCTTATTACCGCATAGCAACACTGTCGATAGGTACTCGTACTTGTGTAGTTTCGCCATCCGTTTGACTTGCTTCAATAATGTGCTTACCCCTGCACCGAGCTTGTCGGGGAATATAAAAAAGACCGCTCCAAGCGTTGCCTTGTGGTCGTTGGAATGGTCTTCTTGTATTTGATTGTTAAATGTCTATCCTTGACGGATAAATCGGTACGTTGTTCTTCTTTGCAAAATCTTCATAAGCCTTCATCCACTTATTGCGATAGTACACGCTTGCTTTGTACATCTTTTTATTACTTCCACGATAGCCTAAAGCCCTTGCTTCATACTTTCGTACTTCTCGCTCCAGCTCTCGCAATCGCTTGTCTATTGCATACTGCTTTCTCGTTACGCTTTCAGGGATTGCTTGAGGGCGAAAACCACGCCTATAAGCCACCGTTTTATGTCTGCAGTTAAATCCACTAAGACAGCCGTTTTTGTATGTCTTGCCAGCCTTTGTGGTCACATACACGTCCGTTGCAACCTCTAACGGAACATAAGACACTCCGTCTACCGCTCCGCTTGTGTGGTTAAGCGAATACAACCGCCCTTGAAACGGCTGACATCTCTCCGAACAGTTAGCGTGAGAATCTATCCACACTAGATTGACTCCCTTTGCCCTTAAATCATCAAGTTGTTTGGCGTGATATTCTTCTCTTAATTGCCGTTCGACGCTTGCTCTAAGGCTCGAATACTCGCTATAATCAACCTTTGCTACACCGTCTAGGATTTGGTTAGTACGCATTATGACTTCTTTTTCGTACGCTTCGGGATTTATTGCATTAGGCGTTGCACGATTGTATCCGTAATCGCCCGTAATTTGCCTCTCTACGGCATTTTTAGGCGGTAGTGAGTAAATCTGCGTTTGCACCTTTTCAGGTACGCTTACACCCGATTTTGCAAGCAAGAGCAACATCTCAGCTCCGTCATTACTATTGCCATAAACAGCCATTGCTTGGACGTATACACGGCTTGCATACTTCACAAGCGCCGAATACGCCATTGAGCGCACAATGTCGCTTTCAAGCTCTTTAAGCGTTGCATTTATCCGCTCCATTGCTTTTTGGTTAGCCACATTAAACGGAACGCCTTGTCTTACCGCATTAAGCATATAGATTTTGACATCCGTTTCAAGGTCTTGAACTAATACAGCTTGCCAATTCAAGCCTTCTTTTTTAGCTCGCTCATAGCGTTTCAATTCATATCACCTTCCGGGAATCCACCGAACATACTGTTCTGCTGTTGTGCTTGGTCTTGCTCGACAAGTAAATAGTCCTCTTCGTTCTGCTCTTCGTCATCGTCATAGTTAAATGCGTGGTGTGCTTTCTTCTTGCTAATAAGTCCACTCTGCACTGCTTTGGACAACGTATCAACAAGGACGGTTTGGTTTGTCATACCAGCCCTCGACCAACGCACTTCCACGTCATCTGCGTATCCGTAATAACGTAAAACATCGTTAATAAGCTCGTTAAACGGAACTTCAAAACGTCTTCTTGCGTTCTCAATAAACAACGTTGTCGCACTCTCTTCTGCGCTTACTTCTCTTGCCGTTCGGTTGCTTCCATCATTAAGGTAGGACGCTAACGTGCTGACGGACATTCCGATAGAGGTTGCAATGCACTCTAAGAGCATATTGCGTGCTTCTTTCCACTCTGCGGAGCGGAGAGCGAACTGCAACGCTTCAGGCTTTGGCTCTTCGCCTGTCGCCATACTTTCGTAGTATGTGTACATAAACTCGTTAAGTCCGTGCGGATTCGAGCCTTGTCGATTCTCTTCGCCTGGGCGTTGGAACGGTTTAGGCATCAAAACTCTACCACGTGCCAAGTACATATCTGTATTGAATGCCGTGTTGTAGAAGTCAAACTCATATAAGTACGTCATAATGTTGGCAAGCAAAGACGATCCAAGTCCTACTTGAGGAATCTGCGGTATATCTTCGCTACCACGAACAAGATAAACTCCAAGATTTTCAAAGCCGTTCATTGCTTGAGGTTGATTAAGCGTAAACGAATACTCGCTCTTAAACGCCTTTCGCACTTCCTTTGGTAGATTTTCCCATTTGACACAATTATCGTTATACGTAAAGTACTGTATTTGCACCGAACTGTCGAACATCTTATACTCAATAACAGGAATCTCCTCTTCATCGAACACGCCACGCGTTTCGTATCTTCGCTCTTCCACTAACGCATACCGCTTACCGCCGTTGTTTCCGCTTGTCATATCGTTGTAGAACGACAAAACAGACACGCACTTACGGATTTTACCTTGACTTGTTACATCTAGCCAAAACCTATCGGCTCTTAACTCGTCCACCCATAGTCCGTCAGGGCTTTTATTGAGCTTTAAGAGCGAAAAACCGCCTGCATACGCATCTCGGATTGACTTCTTGAACAATTCCTTAAGGTTGACCGTTTTGCTCCACTCGTTTGAGATGAAGTCTAAAGCCTTGCCAACCTTTTTGCCGTCCTGCTCGGTTACCATTACAGGCTTTCTTGCATTCGCAAACATCAAGTTCCCACCAAACACGCTGTCGGTTGCTCGGTTGACTATCGTTGTGCCTATTCCTGTTGATAACAATCCATAAGAAGAGCCGTGTACCCACGGAACGTAGCCATCAAACCAATAAAGCCACTCTCTTACCCAGTTGTTATAAAACGAGTAATAGATGGACGGAACCATTTTATAAAAGTCGTTGTTATTGGTCCATTGCCAAAGCCTTTGATTTTGCACTACCGATAGAGCCATTCTCGGCTGATCGGGAAAGCCTAACTGCTCTCTTTCGCTTAATTCTACGTTGTCGCTCATTACGTTTTATCTCCTTCTTCGAGTTTCTTGTATATTCCCGAAAGCAATATATTCTGCTCTTGCATTAACTTGCACATGTAGTCGGTAGACGCGAGCAACGAACAAAGCACGTTTAATTCCGTACCGTAGTAATTCATTGTCATACGGCGCAATCTTCTACGCTCGTCTTTCGCTCCGCATCCACGAACACCGTGCCTTCTCGTCGTTCTATCCGCCTCTTCATATATGCGCTTCATTTCCGACGTTGACAAGGCTATATTCTCGCTCAATGCCTCGTTGATTTGCTCTTGCAATGTTTTATTTTGATTATTAGACATCTTCATACGCTCCTTTTCTTAACGGTAAATGTAAATTATCGGGATTAGTAAAGTAAGCATTGACACCATACGTCAACGCATCGGTGTAGTCGTTGGGGATTGCAGGATCGAGTTTGTAATCTTTCCACACAACGGACTCAAGCTGATACACCAAAGGCTCGGTGTCCGCTCCTGTTGCCACCCAACACCTATAATAAAAGTCGTAGTATCCTCCGAAATCTACGACCTTTAGCATTCCCTTGGCAAAACAGTTGTTTACCACGGAATTATTATTGATTATGTTCTTTTTTGTGAAAGACTTCACTAAATGATAAGAACTGATCGTGTATCGCAACTGCGTAATCAAGTCTGCGGACGCACAATCGATAACAAAGCAACTTCCAATGCCGTTGCGAACTATGTTATACTTCTTATCCATATACTTGACGTACTCCAGTATAAGCTCAGTCAACTGCGAGGGAGCAAGTATAACGCCTGTTTTTAATGGATCATAGTAAAACCGCTCCAAGACGTACGCTCTACCGTTACTCATTACAGCAATAGGACAAATACCAGTGCTGTCGTGAGTTATTGCACCGTCGCCACCCCATATAATGTAGGCGATATAGTCTTTCTTTGTTTCTTCGACAAACTGTCGGAGCGGAATATAGTGTTTTTCGCGCTTGAACTGAGCATAAGCGCCACCTGCTATGTCGTCAAGCTCGCCAAGATACAAGAACTTATACATCAACGGATTATATTTCCGTTCGTTCTCTATCTCTTCCAGCGTAACCGAAGACAAATACTTCTTTACGCTCATATAATTCGCATCTACGAACTCATAAACGCCCTCATAACGGTATTTACGGCAGTATGCGTTCCACCAATGCGCTTTTACCATTTCAGGGTTCCCGGCAAGGATTATTCGGCTATCAATAGACGCATCCAAGTGTCGGATGAATGACGCTATCGCTTGCTTGAGCGATTGCTCGTCTTTTAGCTGTTGCATCTCATCGCCGATTATCAGCGACAACGGTCTTGACTTAAAGCCTTTAGAACGGCTGTAATCCGCTCCACCAATACCCTTAAAACGAATTGTTACGCCATTCTTCGCAACTATCTTCAACGGACTTTTGTACGCCTTATAAAACGTGCTATCGCCTATACTCTCAGCAAAGTCTATAATCTCGTTGTACAAACTGTCTTCGAGTGCGTTATAATTCGCTCTTGTAACGACAATATCGTGGTTTGGATATTTGTGAGCGTAAACATAAACGGCTTGACCTAAGGCATAAGATTTACCGCTAATACGTGGCGAGTACATCAATATTATACGCTTGTCCGTCTTATATATCTTATCGTAGGGATAAGCAACCTTAACTTGTGCTTTCATCCTCACCATCCCCGGAAGCGTCCTCGAACGACACAATCACTTCCTCAACGGTTTCTTCTTCACTCGGAGCATTGCCTACCGACTCTCGCAACAGCTCTGCAGCCTTAAGCCTATCTTTTGGCATTAGAGCCTTATTTCGCATTGTTTCAGAGAAGAACTCAAGTATCTCCGTAATGTCGGCTATACGGCTTGTTTTCGCCTTATTTGACAGTTCAGCAAGGTATTTTTGGACTTCAACATGCTTCAACAATCGTTGTCCTTGAGAGTAAGCCGTTCTCTCGCTATATCCTGCCCTTTTCGCGCTCTCCGTTGCGTTGAACGATGAGGCGTAATATTCGCAGAATGCTTTTTGTTTTTCGTTAAGACTCACATTGCCTCACGCTCCTTTTTTTATACGTAAAAAGCACCCAACGTAATGTTAAGTGCTTTTGGTTTTATAAAATTCTTTCGACCTGACGCTTAAAGTTCTCTCGACGTTTTCCCGGACTAACTTACCGGCAACTATCAATCACCTTGCTTTAACTACTCCCACGCCCTTGGGTGTACGTAAGGATTATTAACTATTTAAGTAGATGCTTTTGTGCAAAAACTATTGAGTATCAATTTTTAACGTTAATACATCACATTTGGGTCATATTTATGTTCTAAAACTTCTTCCCAAGTTTTATTGTTTTTCAAACAATACTCATAAACCGCAGACGCATCATTATGAAATTTCTCTTCAAATATTTGATTCCCCATAATTTCATAAAGTGGAATAGGGTCTCCTATCTTTTCAATATACATTTTTAACCATTTATTTTGCATTTGTTTTTCCTCCTAATTTATTATATTTTTCTTCAAATGCTTTATATGTTTTGGGAAAGTATTTTTTCATAATATCCAGCCCCTTTGTATCATTAGTCATTTTGAATGAAAAATATTCTGCCCAAGTTTCTATTTGTGGAGATTGGGTTTTATTATATGATGGTCTATGCGCCCAAAACCCTTGCCCATAGGGATTTATCCTGTTGTTCGTATACATCCCAAAAAAATCTGAAACAATTCCGTATCTTTTTTCTTGAACCATATATGGTTTATTATGATTAGGCAAATCTACTTCATTATATTGTTTGAATTTTTTTAACGCCTCCGCATTTGTTCCATCTGCTTCTGCTTTTAGATACAAATCTTGTTTTTCTTTGTATTCTTTCCAAGCTTCTACCGTTCTTTTATAACCGTACTCGCCCAATTTGAGTCTTGCTTCTTCGGGCGTTAGATATGGTTTTTGTGGTTTGGGCTTGTATCCAAACTCTCTTTCTGATTTCCGTTTCCATAAATCATCTTTTCCCGATATTTTAGACAAACCTTTCATAAATGCTCTGTGATATTCTACGGGTATTCTTTTTAAGTTTTTTATTGGAGTATTTATTCCTCCTTCTTTAACAATCTCATTAAAAGCATATAGAGCATCATCATCGACATTTACATCTTTACTACTGTTGCTATAAATATTTCCACCCCTATCTATACTTTCCATATTATCCACAAAATGACCGTATTCGTGGTAAAAGGTTGTTGCATTCCAACCAAACCCTAAATCTTTATCTAAATCATTTCCAGATGATTTTTGATTAAATCTTATATATTCTCCATTCCAACCGCACAGCCCACTTCCATCAGTAAACTTTTTAAGTTTGTCGATATATTTAGAAACGATCCCTAACTGTTCATCACTTAACCGCTCCAAATCTTTCTCAATTTTATCTCTTCCCGATATGATTGTTTTGAATGCGTTTGAATCGGTAATAGTCTTCTTGTCAACTTCTCTCTGCGCGTTAACAATGGTATTTTCAGTCGGTTTTTCAGTTTGAGAGATTTCTTTTTTGAGTTCATCAATAGATTTGTCCGACGAAGGTTTGCCCTTTACAACTCTTTCAGGCTCAACACCCTCTTCGTTGAAATCGTACTCTCCGTTCTCATCGTACGGTTGCATAATTGCACCGCCACCGCCAACTTTCTTTGCCATAATAATACCACCTTATTTTTATTTTGTCAATAGCGTTTTTTGTACACCTTAAAAGCAAAACACCCCTAAACGGTTACGCTTGGAGTGTCTTGCCTATAAAGGAGTAATAATGATGAAAAACTGCTATTTTAGGAATCGGCATTTCCGATTGTTTATATTATAGCACAAATTTTCCGCCACGTTCCGCCAACTTTTAACTTTTGAAAAGTTTTCTTCGGGCATTTGTTTTTCTCCGCTCCACCGTTCGCTCGCTCCACCCCATTTCCTGTGCCGTCTTCCAAGCAGGCTTTCCGTTTACGTACGCATCTATAAGCACGTCTTTTTCTTCTGCCGTAAGGTCGGCTATTTTGAAAGCGTCTGCAAGCCTATCTTCTGCAAACATAAACGTTTCTATTGCTGTTATGTACCTTTTCTCAACTTCCAACAGTTTGTCCGCCAATCGCTCGATTTTGGGCTCATTTGCCCCACCGTGAGGCATACCCACGTTCGATAAGGCTGACGATAAAGCCGAATAGTCGGATCGGATTTCAGCAAGGCGATTTCGCAAGCCACGAAGCTTACGTTCTGCGTTCTTGTATTCATAGAATATAGTTTTAAGTTCTTCTCTTGTCATTTTGCACCTCGAATAATTTTCTCTCGCATTCTTCAAGGTAACGTTTCTCTGCCTCTTTTTTTGTATATCCGTAGTATTGGCGAACGCCTAACCGTCCGTAGATTACCCACGCTCCACGGATATTCTGCTCGATCAGGAAGATATTACCTTTCATTCTCTTCCGCCTTTACTTGCTTACGGTAATACTCAAGCATTCCACGCATACACGCTTTATGCCCTTGCTCCGGGAATTGCTTACACAATGGAGCATCATCTTCTTCGCTATACTCATAGTAAGCACACTGTCCACAAGTGTCGCAAGCTGCTTCTTCAATAAGGTACAGCAGAAGTCGTTCTGTCGCTTCAGCATTGGCATTAGGCTTTGCTCTGCCTACAAGCTCATCAATAGAGCAACCGAACACATTCGATATAGCGTTCAAGCTGTAAAGTGTTGGATCGTATTCCCCAGTCTCGTATTTATAGAGCGTTGACGTGCTTATATCCGTCATCTCTGACAAATGTCTGCGAGACATTCCGCTCGCCATTCTCTTCTCTTTCAAGATTGTCGCAAATTCCATAATTTATTCTCCTTTTGTCAAATTTCTATCCCATAAACTCCTTTAACGTTTCGTCTATGTCATTCTCACTAAACACACCTTGCTTGTATTTTACACCCATATATTCACGAACACCCATTTGTTCTTTCAGCCTTTCAGCAAACTGTTGCAAAAGATTTTTCTCGCCCAGTTTTAGCATCATTGCTGGAGTTTCTACATTTGGCATAACGTATATAGGAGCAACAACTTCTCGTAAATGATTTAACCTTTCGTTCTCGCTCTCCATTTCGTTGATGTAGGTTAAAATGTCATTTGTTAAATTTCTACAACACTCTCCACTTCTTTGTGAGTGATGACTGCAACCATTACAATTAAGGCTTTTCATACAAATTTCTATGTCTTTCTTAATCTCTTTTACTTTTTCGCTGTTCATATTATTCTCCTAAACATAATCCTTAAAATTTAGTTCCAAACAAGCAATATTTTCAAGTTCTAATGTTTTTCCTTTACCCCAACTATCATTTATAGTTTCATAATACAAAATAGGTTTAGTCATTTTATAAGATAAATTACTTGCTCTTGAAACGCATTTTATAGTTTCTCTTGTTCCATCTCTAAACAAAATATGTAAATTTGCGAATACCATAACTACTCCTTTATGTCCACTCCGTATTGTTTTGCGAGTTCTTTAAGTTTTTCTAATAATATAGGTTCTTCAATGACTTTATTATCAAAATTATAGTCGTTCATGCCTTGTGTTTTTATTGTTATTGCTACTTTGCTCAAAATTTCTCTTGCCGTTTCCTTGCCTTTTTTCGCTAACGCTTCACAACTCGATTGTATCAATTGCTCATATCGTTTTTCTGCACTTGCGTATCGTTGTTTATGCTCAACTTCTCCCTCTAAAACATCGTTTGGTAAATCTTTTGGTTGAACTCTGTACAATAGTTTGCCTTCTTCTTTAACGATTTGAGAAATACAAGTAACAAAACACTCTCTTGCAATAGGCTTTCCACCATAAACACTATGTCCTTTTTCATTTATGTAGTCTATGATAAACACGATTGAATATAATGGATATTTGGGTAAAATAACATTTCCGTTCTCGATTTTGTCTTCAAGTTCGGCAAGACGGTTATACACTTTGCAAAAAGTTTCATCATAACAAAAACCGTCTTTTGTGCATTGCCTATTTTCACACCTGCTACAATCAAATTGATATTCTAATGTCAATCTTTCATACTTCATTTTGTTTCTCCTTGTTTAATCTCCTTTGCACTCGAATACAAACTTTATCAGCTTTTGGTTTCCAAACCTTATAAAGAAAGTCGAGAACGTCTTGCTGTGGTTTTGTGTCGTGGTCACCGTAAACTTGAACAATCTTGTTATTTTTAGGGTTGTACTCCATCGTAACGTATGGCGTTGTTTTGTCTTCAACCTTTCTTACAAATAGAATCAGAGTGTCGCCATGGCTCATCCTGTCAGCATACCCCATCCTTCCAACGCAATGATGAAGACTGTCGCCTTCGTTTACAAATTCTTGAACAGTTTTCGGCATATAAACATAAAATTCTTCGTCAGTTTCTATTTTTTTATAAAGTTTTGCTGTTTCTTCTATGCCTTTATTTTTCAAAATTTGCTTACGTTCGTTTTCTCTTGCTTGTTTATCCGAAAACTCTGCTATTCTGACGTCGTGCCAATGCATAAAATCCACTGGAGTTAAGTTTTTTGTATCGTTAATGTCCAAATCAAGGTTTATAACTGATACGATGTAGTCGTAATACAACGTAGAATCGATATTATTACGCTCTATATAGCGTGCTATTTTATTCCATACTTGACTTGTAATTTGAGTAAATTTCGCCTTTCTGAATGAAGATCTTAAATCTCGTAAATTATATTGAGTCCGCACGCTTGTTCCGCGCTTATAAGCCTGCACGATATCAGTAGGCTTTAATCTCCAATCGTTATCAACTTCAGGAATCGCTGTGCTTCGCAGAAATTTTATAAAGTTTTTATCTTTTTCGCAAAGAAATAGTATAGACGGTATTGCAAGTCGTAATTTCCTCATTTTTGCAAAATACTCAAGTTGGGGATAAAGTTCAAAGAGTTGAATAAATTCGTTTAAGTTGTAATGCAGATCGTTCGTCCACCCGCAATATTTATATTTTGTTTTTTGCAAATATTCCGGGTTGGAAATTGTGTCGGTATAATTGTAAAGTTGTTGTTTTTTCCACGCATCAACGTAGACTTCTTCCCACGCTGTAATTCTATTTTTATCGTACTTGTAGCCGTAGTAAGTATAATATTTTTTAGTTATACCTTCTTTGCACCAGTCAACCGTTACCTGCGTAAACATTCCACCACCTTCCATAAGGTTTTTTACGAACGCCGTTCCAGTTGCTAACTCGTGAACACAAATTGGCTTGAACATTAGTCCTTTTTGGGAATGTTTTCGCAATGCAATAGTTACGGCGCATAACGATTCGTTTATCTCGTCAAGAAAGGTGTATAACGTTGAGTGATTCCATAATCTACCTTGTCCATAACCAAAGATATAACTTGTTTGAGCCATTAACTCGAAAGGCTCAAAGTCATAATCAATAATATCTTTGAGTGTTATCATAAGAAATCCTCCAAGGAAACTTTTGCCGTAGGCATAGAGCTGTACTTCTTTGTCGCTCTTATATACGTTGCTCCAAGATATTTAGCTATAATCTCCGCGCTTTCAAACGGTCCTACTGCTTTACGGCTGTTCGCTCTTGCAAACTTCTCAATCTCTGCATAAGCATCCTTAACGTTTTTATTATTATCTACTTCGAAATCGTCAGGCATTTGGGACAAGGCAATATCCATACACTCAATAACGTCGGCATAAAGTTCCTTTCGTCCGGTCTTTTCAGTTTCGTTGTCTTGTACCATCATTTTCAAAAAATCTTGTTTTTTCATAATCCATAAACCTCCATAGCCTTACGAATAGCACTTGCAACCTTGACTTTTTGTTCTTCCGTCAACTTGTCCTTTTGTTCCATCATATTAGCCGTTGCGGTCTGCCACGCCTCAAATAAGAACTTAAAACGAGCCATTTCGGGATCAGTTGCGGTTTTAATTTTCTTTTCAAGTTCTGCTTTTTCAAACTCAGCTTTTTCAATTTTCGCTTGAATATCGGCAAGATTCTTCTCTTTCTCTTCTATCGCAGACACTCTTTCTTTTAGCGTTTTTGACTCATTCTCGGCATTTTCTTTGGCGTTTTTGAGTTTGTCGATTTCCGCCTTAAGTTTCTCTTCTTTTTTAGCGTAAGCGTCTTTAGTTTCTTTAAGAACGGCGTTTTTGTTTTTTTCTACTTCTTTTCGAATTGCATTTACCTCAATTTCTCGCTCAGCCGTCAGTTCAACAAGCAATTCTTTTCGGATTTGCTCTTTGGCTTCGTCTAACGGCTCTTGCTTAACTTGTGGCGGAACGTTTTCTAAAAATGATATCTGCTCTCTAAGTTCACGATTTTCTTGTACAACACGCTTAAATTCGTCTACGTTCATAGATTCCATTTCGTCAACAGTATGCGCTTCGAGAACGTTCTGACGTTCGTCTTTGTCGAGCGATGCAAGTTCAAGCAATTTTGTAACACCTATTTTTGCATTTGAGTGCAAAATCTCAATACCCAACTGCTCGTACACTCGTATGTACTTGTACGCTTGGCGTTCTTTAATTCCGTGAGCCTGCTCGGTATATTCCCCGAAAGACTCAAAACCAAGCGTTTTATACGCTTCTCGGTTTTTAATCTCGTAAAGGTCTACACACATTCCTGCAAGCCCCATACCAACCATTTGCTTGTGCATGGTTAACTGATTATGCAACGCAAGAGCTTCCTGCTCTATAGTTGTAAGTTCTTTGTTTACTTCTAACATTTCGATTAAATTTTTCATCCTTTTATTCTCCTTATAATTTTTTCTTAAATTCTCTTAAAGCTTGACACTCTCCGTATTTGCATTCTTTGTCCGGGAACGGACACGAGTACAGGCAGAAATCAATCTCTTCTTGTGTCGTCTGTTTTTTCCGTTGTTTGGTTTTGCCTTCTTCCCAATCCCAAGGGGTGGTCGCTTCGCTCTCGTGTCTTCTTTTTTTATGTCTGACCAATTCTTCCATATTCCGCTCCTTACATATCATCGTATGTTAGTCCATCAAACATTGCGTTAAGCTGTTCGCTAGTGTATGTCTTTTCCACTTTCGGGATTTCCGCTCCATTCTTCACGTCTTCTCTGTGCCATTTGAGAATTGTCGAATACGCATCAAAATTCGCTTTCGGATATTTTTTCAAAAAGGCTTTGACACGTAAAATATAGTAGTCGCAGTCGGCTTTGCCGATGTCGGCGCAGAGCGACGAATATTGCTCGGTCGATAGACCGATTTCGGCTACTACGTTAGTAGTAGTATTCTTATTCTTTTCTATTCTATTCTTTTTAATCGACGAGCTTTCGTCGAACGTTCGTGGAGTATTCGACGAATATTCGTCGAATTTTTCTTTTTTTTCGCTTTCGGGTAATAAAGCCCCTACCCCACTTTCAAGGACACCTGAATTGTTAGGTGGTGGGGGTAACTTGCTTTTTGAGGGTTTGTCGATTTTTTGCCACTTCTTCCAACTTGTCAGCAAGTAATAATCACTGCCATTAACGTTGTAGAACTGTACGGAAGTACACCGTGCTATCTGACCTAGGGCGGACTTGACTTCGGCAACTCGTCTATTCTCGTCGTATGGGAATAACGTTGACTTGATGAACGATGGATTGGCTTTTCCCCGACCTTCGTCGTCGGCGAGGGAGATTAAACCAATAAACACTATTTTTTGAAAATCCGATAGCGAAGAAAACGATTCACTCTCCCAAATCTCCGGGGAAAGCATTCTTTTTCTTGCCATTGTTTTGCTCCTTATAACTGAAATACTTCTTTTATTTTGTTTTCGCAAATTCCCCTTATCAAGCACCCTGCAAATTTAGGTGTCGTAAAGTGAATATGCAAGTTATATCTGCTAATGAACGTCAATAACGAATTGTAGAATGCTTTCGCGCCGAGGTTGGAATCGTAATTGCCAAGCATTATATCGCCCCACGATCCACTCTCGATTATTAGATGCTTTTCAGCATTTTTCATCCGTTGCATTTCCGCCTCGAATCGGTCCCGAAACCGTCCAAGGTTTCCTGCCAACTCTTCAAGTGAGTTCTTTCGCTCGATGAACAATCCACCGTCAATCGGTTTGTTTAGCGTTTGAGGCAGAGGTAAACCCATTTCAGGAAAGGCAGGGATAAGCACCGAATAATCTCCACTTTCAAGGGCTTTAGATTTATACGCTACGCTCTTTTCGTTGAAGTAGTTGATTATATGCTCGTTTGCCTTTTCTCTTGTGTCCACAAGCACCGTCATTGCCTTAACAAACTGATTGACTTGGTTGTCCGTGTAATAGTTAAAAGTCATTGCTAGAATGGTAAGTCGTCGTCGCTAGCAGGTTTCAAACTTCCCGAAGGTGGTAAAGAACTATAAGAAGTAGTCTTGTTTAACTGCTTAAGTTCGGGAACAGTGAAACTGCCTTCTCGAATTTTATCAATAGGGAGAATTTTTTGCACTGCAAGGCGCTTTCCAATAGTTCCGTCTTGCTTATTGTACTCTTCTTCGCCTAAAACAAAACCAACGTAACAGCCACGAAGCACGCTTTCGTTCCAATTCCAAACCCAACCACGATTGCTTTCTTCTACTGCTTCGATAAAAGCCTTAAAGAACGGCAATCCTTTTTCTGAATAAGACTTGTACGTTTTTCCACCCCAAAACTGTTTAGATTGGAAAAGACTTAAATAATAGTCTTTGAACTCGCCTTCTGCGATATCGTACTCAACTTCCAAATACTCTTTATCCGCTACGTCTTTTACGCCTGTAATTTTACATACGTAACCACCGGGGATAAGTCTTTTATAGTCCGTTGCGCTTTCAACATTGCTCATATCAATTCTTTTCATTTTTTACTCTCCTTTTAACTCGTAATATTCTCTAATAGTTTTATCAACAAACGCTAAATCGTTGTCAATTTCTCGGTCAAACATTTCCATCGGCGACTTTGCCGTTGTGTAGCCGTCGCTTTGTGTTTCAAAGTAATATCTCTTTCCGTCCGTTTTAGCAAGCAGTACGATTGAAAATAAGCCTTCTACGGTCAATTTCTCGTCCAATAACTTTCCTATCGTCTTAGCCTTAATTTTGCCGTTATCGGTTGTTTCCGTGTGATGCAGAAAGTACACAATGCAATCGCTTGGCGTTTCCTTAATTACATAGTCAATTAAATTTTTGAAGTTTAGCGCTAAATCTGTAAACTTGCCATAGCCAGTATCTTTCGCTTTGTCAAAAAATTCGAAAGCAAGCAAGTACTGACTATCGTCTATTACGTAACGCTTTAGATTTGCTTTTGAAAGCGAATTGATAATAGTCTGATAAGTCGCGCCGTTTATCACTTTTAGTTTTTTCCTAAAAGGCAACGGCTTGGACGCAACGTTGAAAACGCCAACGTCTTGTTCGTTAAAGTTCCTCAATGAGCAGGATTTTCCCGATCCGCTCTCTCCCATAATAAGTGCAGGTATTCCCATTTGTTTCTCCTTTATAATTTTGTGTCCGTAGACAATATTTTTTTATTGAAATTCCGTTGTAACACATTTTCATTCTCGATTGTGTGTCGCAAAATGGCTGATACGTATCGACCAAATTGCGACTTTGCAACCGAATATGCCTTGTTCTCGTTGGGAGCGTTGACTATTGCGTAATTGTCTTGCAGTTCACTGAACGGCTCGAATATCACAAGGAACGATCTCAACGGAGCAGGCTCTCTTTTTGTTAGTAATTCTGCAAAATTTCTAATCATTTTATCGCCACGTTATAATAGGTTTGCAAGTGAGCGAAGTCAAATTCCGCTCCGTCCTTGATCGCTTTTTTTATCGCCGTCTTGTCGGGCGAAGTTTCAATTTTCGTTTTGATAAATTCTTCGGAAACAAGCGTTTCGTCGTCAATGACAACTCGCTCGCTCTTCTTGACTTTCACGCTGATATTTTTGGTTTCTAAACCCTTGTTCTCGGTTGCATAGAGCAAATATCCGTGTAGGCGTTCAACTTGGCTTGTAACCGACTTTTTAAGGCTTTGCAGGTATTTGATTTTCTCGTCTATCTGCGCCGTCTTAACGTTCAAATCGTCGAGGTAGATTGCTACGCTTTCGATCTTCTCTTCCTTTTCAATCGCAAGAGCATCCAAGCGTTCCGTAAGCGAAAATACTTCGCCAGTTTCAACGTCAACAACGTTCTCATCGTCAACCTTAATAATTCCGTCTTCGTCTAAAAGCTTCTCAATGTCGCTATTAATTTCGTATAACTTACGCATTAGAATGGTACCCCCTCCACTGTTATTCCGTTGTAACAATAGGAATTACAATCGAATCCCTTTGTTATTTCTTTTCCGACATAATTAGCAAATCCATCGAATATTGGCGACTTTAGTGTGATTTTTACGTCAAGCAAAACGCCAAAATCTGCCACGCGATAAATCTTATCAAGATTCTCTTTTAATCTCTCGTAGAAGTCTTCAAGTTCGTTTCTACGATACGCTTTGTCCTTTAAATTCATAATGTCCTCAAATTCTTCCATCTCGTTACTCTCCTTGTAAAAAATTTTCCGTTATCTTTTTAACAACTAAAAACGTAATCATAAACGCTATTATTATCATTTGTTTTTTCCTTACT
>JBGVNP010000071.1:0-51376 GCA_045125655.1 Eubacteriales bacterium
CCGAGTTTCTATCGGTCGCTTATGCTCCCTCCAGAATGACACAAGGGCGCGATAGAATCTCGCGCGGCACGATTTGCGCGGAGTCTTGCCCAATCAGCACAAACTATATGGCTATTGCGCGAAGCTCTATAAAAGGTTTTTGCGCCACTTTTCCCAAAAAGTGGCATCCTCTTTTCTTAAACTAACTTTTTAAACTCACCGCTAAATCCCAATTTATGATAGTGAATTTAGAAATCTTTTACCAATTTAATTCATCATAAATCCGAAGAATAAATATTTACTATTGAATTTAAGTCGTTTTTATGGTATAATGCGTATAATTATAATATTAAGAGCTAGTATATGATCTCAAAGGAGGTAAATATGCTTAAAAACACACCTACAAGCAACCAATACATACTCTCTTGGATAGATAAAATGGCAGAGATGTGCCGTCCCGATTCCATCGTCTGGATCGACGGCAGTGATGAGCAGGCGGAAGTTTTGCGCGCTGAGGCTTGCGCTACGGGAGAAATGATAAAATTAAATCAGGAAAAACTCCCTAACTGCTATCTTCATCGCACTGCTATAAATGACGTTGCGCGCGTTGAGGGCAGAACATTCATCTGCACAAAAACAAAAGAGGATGCCGGAAATATCAACAACTGGATGGAGCCGGAAGAGTGCAAGGCGCGCTTATCAAAGCTTTATAGCGGTTCTATGAAGGGGCAGACTATGTACGTTATTCCCTATTCAATGGGCATCGTTGGCTCTCCTTTTGCAAAATACGGAATTGAGCTTACAGATTCCATCTACGTTGTTCTCAATATGCTCATTATGACGCGCGTCGGCTTTGACGTTCTTGATGCGCTCGGTGAGAGTCCCGATTATATCAAGGGGTTACACGCGCGCGCACAGTTGGATGAGGAGAACAGATATATTGTTCACTTCCCCGAAGAAAATACCATTTGGAGTGTAAACTCGGGTTACGGTGGAAACGTACTCCTCGGCAAAAAATGCTTTGCATTACGTATTGCCTCATATCTCGGCAGAAAAGAAAATTGGATGGCTGAGCATATGCTCATTCTCGGCGTGGAATATCCAAATGGCGAGACAAAGTATGTTTGCGCGGCGTTTCCCTCTGCTTGCGGAAAAACAAATCTTGCAATGCTCATTCCTCCCGAATATTATCGTAAAAAAGGATACAAGGTACACTGTGTGGGTGACGATATTGCTTGGCTTCGCGTCGGCGAAGACGGACGCCTTTGGGCAGTAAATCCCGAAAACGGATTCTTTGGCGTTGCTCCCGGAACAAATGAAAAGACCAATCCCAATGCGCTTCACACGACGTTCCGCGATACTATATTCACAAACGTTGTTCACAATCTCAAGGACAACACTGTTTGGTGGGAAGGACTTGACAAGAATCCTCCCGAAGATGCTATCGACTGGATGGGTAGAGTTTGGGACTACAGAAAATACGATAAAAATGACAAATCGACCTGCGGAGCGCATCCAAATTCGCGCTTTACTGCAAAGGCAATAAACTGCCCCTGCATTTCAAGTGAGTTTAACAATCCTGCAGGTGTTCCGATCTCGGCTATCATCTTTGGAGGCAGACGCGCAAGGACCGCGCCCCTCGTTTATCAGTCAACATCTTGGCAGAATGGCACATTTGTTGGCTCAATTATGGCAAGTGAAACCACTGCGGCGGCTTCGGGTGCTGTGGGTGTCGTTAGACGCGATCCGATGGCAATGCGTCCCTTCGTTGGATATGACATGGGTGACTATTTTGCTCATTGGCTCAACATGGGTAAGATAATTCCCAATCCACCAAAGATCTTCCACGTAAACTGGTTCAGAACCGATGATGAGGGCAATTTTATATGGCCCGGATTTGGCGACAACATGCGCGTGCTTGAGTGGATACTTGCTCGATGCGACGAAAAAATCGATGCGCGCGAGAGTGCTATCGGTTATCTTCCCTATGCAGAGGATATTTGCATTGACGGTCTTGATGGTGTTTCTCTTGAAACCGTCGAGGAGCTTCTCAAGGTAGACCGTACATCCTGGCTTGAGGACGTTGAAAACATAAAGGCATTCTACAAGCAGGTTGGAGAGCGTGTACCGAGTGAGCTTTATTCCGAGCTTGATGAATTGGAAAAGAGACTTAGATCATAAATCATTAAAGAAATAGGAAAATTTAAAATATATGACCAAAAAAACACTAAAAATAGGAGAGCTTTCGTGGATCGTGGGAAATATTCTTTGCGCGATTGGAAACTGCTTTGCAGCCAAGAGTGCTTTGGGACTTGCTCCGATAGTCGCTCCTGCGTTTGTTCTCAATGCCAAAATACCCTTTTTAACAGTGGGATTTTGCGAATATCTTATACAGGGTATTCTACTTGCAATCTGCTGCTTTGTGATAGGTAAATTCAAGGGGAAATTTATTGCAACCATTTGCAATATCATTTTTTACGGTGCTTGCTTTGATATTTTTAATTCATTATTCGCATTTATACAGCCAAGTGATCTTACCGGACGAATAATTTGCGCGGTGTTCGGCACTGTCGTTACCTGCTTTGCCGTTGCTTTGATGCTTCGCACATATATTCCGCCGTCCGCTTATGAGATTTTCGTTCGAGAAATCGCAGAGGCAAAGGGACTTGATATAAACAAAACAAAGCTCACCTTTGATGCCTCAATGCTTGCATTGGCGATTGTATTGATGTTTATATTGCTCGGCAGCTTCAAATTTGAATTTATTGGAGTTTTGACGGTTATCACGGCTTTTTTGAACTCCGTGCTCATTGCATTTTTCGGCAAGCTGCTCGACAAGCATTGCGATTTTTCGCCCGCTTTTCCCAAGCTTTATAATTTGCTCAATCCCGAATCAAAATGAATAGTATTTTTTAAATGAAATTTGCGCATAATGGTATTATCCGTTATGCGCTTTTTGTTTAAAAGTTTTTCAAATTTTGATTTGTCGCGCACTGTGTTCGCACAAACCAAACGATTAAAAAAGTTTTTGTCCAACTTTTTTCAAAAAGTTGGCGCGGTGTGGTACGCCACTTTTGAAAAAGTGGATAAAACAATCAGTGGGTTAGTGCGAACATAATGCGCGCTATTACATAACAAATGAAAAGGAGTAAATTATGTCAAACAGTAAACCACAGATATCAAGATGCTGCGCTAGAGAGATACTGGATTCGCGCGGAGATCCAACAATAGAGGTTACGGTAGTTTTAGTTGACGGCACGGTCGGTGTGGCATCCGCCCCCTCGGGTGCTTCGACGGGAAAAAGTGAGGCGCACGAATTGCGCGACGCGGACAAGGAGCGATATCACGGCAAGGGTGTATTAAATGCCGTTTCAAACGTATGCAAACACATTTCTCCTGCTCTCAGCGGTATGCTTGCGACCGATCAAGCGCAGATAGACGAAACTCTCATTGAGCTTGACGGCACCGAAAACAAGGAGAGTCTTGGCGCAAATGCTATACTTGCCACGTCTTTAGCGACGGCTCGCGCGGCAGCAAATTTTTATCACGTGCCCGTTTACAAATATCTTTCGGGAATGCTATCGTGCAGGATGCCCGTGCCTATGTTCAATATTTTGAACGGTGGCGCTCACTCATCCAACAATATTGAAATTCAAGAGTTTATGATCGTTCCCGTAGGTGCAGAGTGCTTTGCGGATGCTCTAAAGATGGGCAGTGAAATCTATCATCATCTTGGCAATATTTTAAAGGAGCGCAAGATGTCAAGCGGAGTTGGGGACGAGGGTGGATATGCTCCCGATCTTCACGATGATGAAGAGGCACTTGATTTAATATTAGAAGCAATAGAGCGCACTCCCTACTCTACTAACGATATAAAAATTGCGCTTGACGTTGCTTCAAGTGCGTGGTATGACAAGGAAAATGAAATATACAGAACTCTCAAGAAAAAGACCGAGTTTACCGTTGAGGAGCTTATCTCATATTACGAGCGCCTTTGCGAAAAATATCCGATCATCTCAATTGAGGACGGACTTGCAGAGGATGATTTTGAGGGTTGGATTGAGCTTACCGCCCGTCTTGGTGACAAAATAATGCTTGTTGGTGACGATCTTTTTGTTACGGACTCCGAGCGTCTTGAGGACGGTGCGCTCATGGGCATTGCAAATGCTATTTTGATAAAACCCAACCAGATAGGCACGCTCACAGAAACTTTGAAAACAGTTCGCACAGCAAAAGAGCGCGGATACCGTTTCATCCTTTCACATCGCTCGGGCGAGACCGAGGACACAACCCTTTGCGATATTGCAGTTGCCGTAAATGCCCCCTATATCAAGGCGGGCGCGCCCTGTCGCGGAGAACGGATAGCAAAGTATAATCGCCTCCTTCGCATAGAATCTTCCCTTGGTGGATGCTCTGAATTCAGTGATATATTCTGCTGTGGCAAGAAAAAACGTAAATAAATAAAAATTTGTGATATATATGTAGAAAAATTTAAAATATTTTTGCAAAATCTCTTGCATTTTCTTATTTTCTATGCTATAATATCTACTGTTCGTAAACTATTTATGTAATTTTGGCGTTTTTAACGCTACAGGAGGTGTCATTATGGCAAAATGCAGTGTTTGTGGAAAAGGCGTTGTTTTCGGTCAGAACGTTTCTCACTCCAACCGCAAAACAAACAGAACCTGGAAGCCCAACATCAGAAAGGTAAAGGCAATCGTTAACGGCACTCCCGTTACCGTTGCAATTTGCTCTCGTTGTCTTCGTTCAGGCAAAGTTAATCGTGCTTAATTAACGTAAAAAGATTGGCAGACCGATTTTCATCGCGTCTGCCCTTTTTATTTTTATTAGTGTCAAATTTTGATTTGTCGCGCACGTTGTTAGCACAGACCAATCGGTTGTTTTGTCCACTTTTTCAAAAGTGGCGCCCTGCGCGTAGCAGAGCCGCGCGGCTTGAGCGCACTCGGCGTTTCTTTTCCATAGCTTTTCTTTGCGCCTCTGCTGTCAAAGAAAAGCGGCTAAAAACTCTTGGTATTTAAAGATAGTTTGCCTTTTGTAACGCTTTTTTCTTTGGCAAAATAGCCACAAAGAAAAAAGCTTGGCAAAAAAGAAATGGCGTTTTTTGCGCTCACGCCGCGCGGGCGACCGCTTTTGAAAAAGCGGTGCAAAACAATCAGTGGGTTAGTGCGAACATAGTACTCGCTAAATACCAATTTACAGGAGCTTATTATGAAAGCATATTTAAATCAAGATGCTGACAAGAGAATATTTGATGTCTTATGCGCGATGGGATTTGAAGTTATTCCGCTCGCGCCCTTTGGTGCGCTCGCTTCTCCTGTTTCTTCGCACGCAGATATGCTCTTATGCTCCATTGATGACAATGTTTTTATTCCTCAAAATTATGAAATAAAAATTAATGGCAAGAAGATTATAGAGATAGATGAAAAATTGGGCAAGAATTATCCCGATGACGTAGCTCTTAATATTGCAATAGTTGGCAAAAACGTATTTTGCAATAAGAAATATGCCTCCAAAATGGTTTTGGGGCATTTAGAAAAGGAAGGATATGCAATCCATCACGTCAATCAAGGTTACGCGCACTGCTCTACCTGCATTGTTGACGATAATGCTATTATCACTGCCGACGAGGGTATCTTCCGCGTGGCGCGAGAAAATGGCATTGAGGCGCTTTTGATTTCAAAAGGGCACATTTCCCTTCCGCCCTATTCTCACGGCTTTATAGGTGGCGCTACGGGCACAACGGATAATGCTGTGTATTTCTGCGGCTCGCTTTCGTTTCATCCCGACGGGGAGAAAATACGCACCTTTATAAACTCGCGTGGCAAAGAGGTTATAGAGCTTTCCAACTCTCCACTTTCTGATATTGGCGGAATACTATTTATATAAAAACAGAGCTAAGCGCGTGCGCGTAGCTCTGTTCTTTTTTATTTACTCTTACCGCAATCCCTCGAGCATTTACCACCGTGGGGGCATCCGATGCATTTTGTTTCCTTCTTCTTTTCCTTGCGAATATAGAGAAGGATACCTACAACGATGAGTGCAAGAGCTGCTAAAATAATATAATCTATTAACGTCATATTTTTTATAAATCTATGATTATGCCTTTTTCTTAAGTGTGTACTCTGCTTTTATCTTCTTATTGGTATTGGCAATAAGAACGCAGATGATAACTACGAATACCGCCACTGCCAGAAGACCTGCAATTGCCGCTCCAACGTTAAGAGAAGCGGGAGAAGTAATGAGTGTGCCGACTGTATATACCAAGTATGAAACGGTATATCCTACACCCAATTGAAGTCCGATTCCACCCCAAAACCACTTTGCGCTCTTCATTTCGGCATTCATAGCGCCTATCGCCGCAAAGCAAGGGGGAGTGTAAAGATTGAACATAAGATATGCAAGTGCTGCAACCTTGGAGATTGCCATAACGCCTGCGACCTCTGCACCTGCGCCCTCAAGCATTGCAAGCTCATCAAGGTCGATAAGGTTATCAAGTCCAACGAAGCAAACTGCAAGTGTTCCAACAACGTTTTCCTTAGCGATAAAGCCAGTGATAGCTGCAGCCGCAAGTTCCCACGAAAGCACACCGACGATCGGGACGAGAAGGTATGCAAAGGGACCTGCAATGGATGCAAGAATGGATGCGTTCGCATTTTCTTCAGGGGCAAAGCTCCAGTTGAACGTCTGCATTATCTGAACCGCCATATTGCAAAGAAGAATGATGGTTGCTGCCTTAACTATGTAAGACCATCCGCGGGCGCACATTGATTTAAATGCACCAAGGAAGGATGGCATCTTATAGTCGGGAAGTTCGATGATGAAGAAGGATTTTCTTACCTTATGTCCCGTGATCTTATTTATAAGAAGTGCGCCAAAGAAGATGAGCGCAATTCCTGAAAAATACATAAGCGCGCTTACCCACCAAGCGTTATCAAAGAAGGCGCCCGCAAAAAGTGAAATAACGGGGATCTTTGCTCCGCAAGGCATAAAGGGGGAAAGCATTGCTGTTGCTCTTCTCTCTCGCTCGTTCTTGATAGTACGGCTTGCCATAATTCCGGGGACTGCACATCCAATCGTGATGACAAAAGGAATTACGGATTTACCTGAAAGTCCTACTCTCTTGAAAATGGGATCGAGAACCACTGCAACACGGCTCATATAACCGCAATCCTCAAGGAGCGCGATAAGGAAATACATTACCATAACAAGTGGCAAGAATCCTACTACCGCAACAACACCACCGATTATACCATCAACAACGATAGCAGAAAGCAAGGGGTTTGCTTCGACTAAAAGGTCGCCCACCCATCCCTGAAATACCTCAAGAAGAGGAACAAGTCCGGGGATAAAGGTTTCACCTATTTCAACGCCGTCAGCGATCCAAGCGCCAAGAGTTGACTGCGAAATATAGAACACAAGGAACATTACAACGGCAAAGATCGGTATTCCGAGCCACTTATTAGTGAGAATATCGTCAATTTTGTCGTTAATTCCTCTATCCTTTGTGAGAATTTTTCGATCCTCAACGTCCTTAACTATTTTATTGACAAAATCAAATCTCTTTCTGTCGGCAAGAGTTACCGCTTCCTTACTCGAAAGGTCAACATCGCCCTGAGTATAGGGCGCGCTCTGCTTTTTGCCTACGCTTGCGGTGGCTGTAGCAATAAGCTCCTTAAGTCCCTCGCCCTCGATAGACACCGTATTAACAACGGGGCATCCAAGCTTCTTTGAAAGAAGATCAACGTTGATCTTGGTTTCCTTTTTTTCGTTAATATCACTCTTATTGAGTGCAACAACCACGGGGATTCCAAGTTCGAGAAGCTGTGTTGTGAAGAAAAGACTTCTTGAAAGATTGGATGCATCGACGATATTGATGATAACGTCGGGATTTTCATTTTTTACGTATACACTTGTAATGCTCTCTTCACTTGTAAATGGGGACATTGAATATGCGCCCGGAAGGTCAACGGCAATAAGCTCCTTACCATCCGTATATACACCCTTAATAGTATGCTCTTTTTTGTCAACCGTAACACCCGCCCAGTTGCCCACTCTTTCGTTTCTGCCTGTTAAGGCATTGAACATAGTGGTTTTTCCTGAGTTCGGATTGCCTGTTAAGGCAATTCTCATAGATTTTTTCCTCCGTTTATGTAAATTAAATGATTAACTGATTTTTATCGAGCGCGTTATTCGCGCTGAATGCCAAATTGTATGTAGTTAGCGTTGGCTAACTTGAGATTTAAAAAATAAAAGGCATTCCCTTTTATTCTTTGACCTCGATAGCATCTGCAAGCGGATAGTCTATACTATATCGCGCGTCCTTTATTGAAACCACGCATCCGCCCCTTCTGTGCGAAACGACCGTGATAGCTTCACCCTCATAGCATCCGAGCGAAAACAAAAATGAGTCAAGCTCTTCATCAAACGTCTCTATGCTCACTATTGTATATTCCTTGCCCTCATCGGCATATTTTAACGTCATATCTTATCGCTCCTTTCATGAACACTATCTATGAGTTAGCGTATGCTAACTGAGAAGAATTATATACCAATTTTTTCATTTTGTCAAGTATTTTTTGATCATTTTTTGAACTTTTTTTCATAAATAATATATATAAAATACCCCACCGCGCTTGCGGTGGGGCGTGAAATGTCAATTTATATTATTATTCTTTGAGCTCTTCGCGGTATGCTCTTCTCTGCTTAGTTGTAAGTGCATAGATAAGGAAGAATACACCGATGCATATCACCATAAATACTACGTAAATGAGTATTTGAACGAGGGGATAAAGCTCGAAATGTCCAAATTTGATAACTCCGTTCTCGAAAAGCGGATCGGTAAAGCCAACCAAGTCCCTTGCAGTATCCTTTTGGAACATAAATAGATGGTTTGCCGTAAAGAATGAGCTGATCTTTGAAAGCTCGGGCATTCTCTTAAGACCGTTGGAAACAGTACCAAGAACCAAAATGAAGAACCAATATGCCGTAAATCCGATTGAGAAGTGCTTAAGTGATTTAAGAGTGAGGGGCTTGAACACCTTAAGAATCAAGCAAAGGATCGGTATAACAAGAACCTTTGTATGCTCAACTATGTAGTGAATTACAAAGAAGTGAGTAAGACTGGAGTCCTTCTTTTGAATATCAAGAATGATAATAGCAACCAATGCGCCAACCACATTAACTATAAGCGTAAAGTGGTAAATCTTTTCGTTCTTTTTAGCAAGCATTATAAGTGCCAAGTAAGAACCGAGGTTGCAAAGCTGCAAAGGAAGCTTCATAATGTTAAGCTCAGCAGCGCCGCTGAACATATACGTAAACTGATACATAAGTGCCCAGGACATTGAAAGAACAAGAAGATATCTTACCTCTTCGCTCTTCTTTCTGAATATAAAGTAGAGCGCTACAATGATAACGGGAATTGCTGCAATCCAAATGAGGTGGGGCACTGTAAAGCGCTGCATCTCAATGTCAAGGTGTCCAAAGAAGAACTGAGGAACGAAAACAGGAACTGACAAATAGGTCACACCGAGGAGAATGAGAATGAAATTGCCAATCTCTGCTTTAACGACCTTAAGCTTTTCTCTATTCTTATAAGTAAGAAGCACAAGCGCAAGGATCTGTGCAAGGCAAGTAAGACCAAATTCAAAGCTTCTAAAAGTAACATCAAGAAGAAGTGCTTTAAATTCCTCAGTAGCAAAAGCGAGGGTATTAAAACCGCCACCGGGAGCAGGCATCTTGGTGAAATAATACATATAGTGAGAATAGAAGCCAACATTTACAAGTGCCACGGGCAAGCAGATAAAGCTTGCGATCTTCTCAAAATATTTATTCTTTTGGAAAACAGCAATGGGAAGCACTGTAAAGCAAATAGCATTGAGCCAACGAAGGATCGCTCCCACTCTGCCAAGGGGCATTTCAAGTGCAGGATCTCCGATGGGAGATACAAACAGATCGGGCAAGAAGCAATGAAGCATCGAAAGGGCTATATATACAATAGCAGATGCTTTGATTATTCTTTCAAGATAAATTTCCTGTCCGCTCTTTTTAGTAAGATAGATACTCAGAAAGATACAGAGCGCAAGACAAACTGTGAATATAAGATAAAACATTACATCGACCTCTTTTCTTTTGTTTCTTCATGTAGAATTATATCACATTAAGAGCAAAAGTCAATAGAAAAATGAATATTTTTGTGAATTTTGTGAATATATACAAAATTTCAAGAAAATACTTGACAATCTGACTATTATATTATATAATGATATGGAATAAAATCGTAATTGACGACTGCTTTTGGTTGATAGGTTTTAATCCATCATTAAAAAAGCAGATTTTTTTATGCCTTAAAAGGAGATAGATCATGAAATATAACGTTATAATAGTTGGTGCCGGCCCCGGTGGAATATTTACCGCCTATGAGCTTGTAAAGCAAAACAGTAATCTTAAAATAGCTGTTTTTGAGGCGGGATATCCTCTCAGCAAGAGAAAATGCCCCATTGACGGCAAAAAAGTAAAGTCCTGCATCAACTGCAAGACTTGCTCGATCATGAGTGGCTTTGGCGGTGCGGGCGCTTTCTCTGACGGAAAATATAATATCACAAACAATTTTGGCGGCACTCTTCACGAGTACATTGGCAAGGCGCATGCAACCGAGCTTATGCACTACGTTGATGACATAAATATGGCTTACGGCGGTGAGGGCACAAAGCTCTTTACCACCGCAAATTCAAAATTCAAGAAGCTCTGCTTGCAGAACAAATTGAATCTTCTTGATGCGTCCGTTCGTCATCTTGGAACGGACAAGAACTATATCGTGCTCGAAAATCTCTATGCCGAGCTCAAGAGCAAGGTGGATTTCCATTTCAGCACTCCTGTCGATCATATTGAAATAATCGACGGCGGATACAAGATTCTTACCAAGAAGGAAGAATTTGAGTGCGAAAAATGCGTTGTTTCAGTTGGTAGAATCGGCTCAAAATGGATGGAAAAGGTTTGCCGTGAGTTGAATCTTGAGAAAAAATCCAACCGAGTTGACATCGGTGTCAGAGTGGAGCTTCCTGCGTCCGTTTTCTCTCATCTTACGGATGAACTTTATGAAAGTAAAATTGTGTACAGAACCGAGAAATTTGAGGATAACGTTCGTACCTTCTGTATGAATCCCAGAGGCAGCGTTGTTAACGAAAACGCCAACGGCATTGTGACCGTTAACGGTCACTCCTATGAGGATCCTGCGCTTCAAACTGAAAACACAAACTTTGCTCTCCTCGTTTCCAAGCATTTCACAGAGCCATTCGAGGACTCCAACGGTTACGGTGAAAACATCGCGCGTCTTTCCAATATGCTCGGTGGCGGCGTTATCGTGCAGAGATTCGGTGACCTTGTGAGAGGTAGAAGAAGTAATGCCAAGAGAATAGAGGAATGCACAGTTACCCCCACTCTTGCAGCTACCCCAGGTGACCTTTCCCTCGTTCTTCCCAAGAGAATTCTTGACGGAATTATTGAGATGATCTATGCGCTTGACAAGATCGCACCCGGAACGGCAAACGATGATACTCTCCTCTATGGCGTTGAGGTTAAGTTCTATAATATGGAGGTTTCAGTTGACAAAAATCTTGAATCCTGCTACAAGGGACTTTACATAATCGGCGACGGAAGCGGTATCACTCACTCGCTCTCCCATGCATCCGCAAGCGGTATTCACGTAGCACGTCATATCGCAGGAATAGAATAATCTATAGAAAAAGCACCGATTAATCGGTGCTTTTTTGATTTCAAATTTTGATTTGTCGCGCACGTTGTTAGCACAGACCCACTGATTGTTTTGCGTCGCTTTTTCAAAAGCGACCGCCCTGCGCGTAGCAGCGCCCGCCGCGTAGGCGATACGCCATTTCTTTTTTGCCAAGCTTTTTTCTTTGTGGCTATACTGTCAAAGAAAAAAGCGTTACAAAAGGTAAACTATCTTTTGATACCAAGACTTTTTAGCCGCTTTTCTTTGGAAAAAGAGGCCCAAAGAAAAGCTAACAAAAGAAAGGACCGTTTTTTGCGCTCACGCCGTGCGGGCGACCGCTTTTGAAAAAGCGGTGCAAAACAACCGCTTGGTCTGTGCGAACAACATGCACGCTAAATTCCAATTTATATGCTCATTTCAATTAATTGATCACAGGATTATACAAATAAGTCCGCTTGAGCCCTCGTTGATGATACGTTCAAGTGTTTCGGAGAGCTTTTGCCTTGATTCGGATGGCATATGCTCAAGCTTGGTATTTAATCCCTCATTCATAAGCTCATAAAGAGATTTTCCAAACATATTTGACTCCCAAATCTTGCTTGGATCCTCTTCAAATTCCTCAAGCAAGTAGCGAACAAGATCCTCTCCCTGTGCTTCACTGCCCACGGTGGGACTTATCTCTGTTTCGATATTTGCCCGGATCATATGGATCGACTGTGCGCTTGCACGGAGCTTGACTCCGTATCCGCTTGCCTGCTTTACTATTTCGGGTTCCTCCAAGCGCAACGATGATTTGTCGGGCATAACGATACCGTATCCGCTCTCATCGGCATCGGCAAGCGCCTTGGCTACTCGCTCAAAATCGGATTTCTTAGCAGAATACTCTGCAAGAAGCGAAACGAGATCACTATCACTTGAAATGTCAAATCCCGTAAGCTCACTCAAAACTCTATAGTAAAGCTCATCGGAGCAGAACACGGAAAGGTGTGCCTTTCCTCTGCCATAATCAACACTGTCAAGAGTATAGCGTTCGATAAATTCATTTTCGGCAAGGGGGACGAACGCGCCCTTGATTTGCCCTGCTCTATTTATCTCCTGTCCGCATTTTAAAACGCTTTCGCGTACCGATGCAAGAACGGGATGGCTGTCGTCAAGAGCGCGCATCCACGATGGGAGCTTTACATTTATCTCGCTAACGGGAAATTCGCAAAGCACCATTTCAAGTATGTTCTTGATATCCTCATCATCAAGCTCAAGACAGTTTACAAGCGCAACGGGAGCACCGTATTTTTCTTCAAGCTCGTGTCCGAGAGCAATACTGCTCTCGCCTGTGGGAGTTGCGGAATTTAAAACTATAGCAAAGGGCTTGCCGATTGCCTTTAGCTCCTTTACCACGCGCTCCTCGGCAGATGCATAGCTCTCCCTTGGAATATCGCCTATAGTTCCATCGGTCGTCACAAGCATTCCTATTGTAGAATGCTCGTCGATGACCTTTTTAGTACCAAGCTCCGCCGCTTCAACAAAGGGCATGGGCTCTGTCTGCCACGGAGTACGAACCATTCTCGGCTGTCCCTCCTCAATAGCTCCGAGCGCATCGGGAACGAGGTATCCAACGCAATCGATCATCTTGGCTCTCATCTTTTCACCCTCGGAAAGCTCTATTTCAACTGCGGAATCCGGAATGAATTTCGGCTCGGTAGTCATTACCGTCCTTCCGCCCGCGCTTTGAGGAAGCTCATCCTTGGCGCGCTCGCGTGCATAAGAATCCTTTATGCTTGGAAGTATCATCCTCTCCATAAACCTTTTGATAAAGGTGGATTTTCCGCTTCTCACGGGTCCCACCACTCCAATATATACGTCACCGCCCGTTCTGCGCGCGATATCACTGTAAATAGAATGCTCGCTCATATTCGACCTCCAAAAAATTCCTTTTAGTCAAATATATGCGCGATTTATTGGCTTTATTCTTGAAAGATAGCACAATCAAGAGGTTGTATCTAAATGAAAAAATCGCCGATTTGATCGGCGATTTTCAACATTATGAGAAATTTGCATTTAAATATCAGAGCATTTTTCTATTTTTTATTTCAGTGGATTTTGTTCTGCGCTAAATGAAACAGCCACTATCAGTTGTTCAAAATGTATTTGAGTGCATCGGGTGAAACAATATCCTCTATTTCCTCTCCGCTATTCAACTTTTCGCGAACTGCGGTGGAGCTTATCTCCCTCGCCCCCTCATCACACGGTAAGAACACGGTCTGCGCGCGGGGATTGTGACGCGCATTAAACTTAGCCATTTCAAATTCGTAATGATAGTCGTTTTCATCACGAATTCCCTTAACTATCGCACACGCATCAAGGCGGAGCGCAAGCTCCCAGAGCATTCCGTCATCGAAAATGACCTCTACGTTATCTATGTGTGCAAGGGATAGCTTCGCTATCTCTGTTCTCTGCTCGGCAGAAAACATATATTTCTTTTTATCATTTATCATTACGGCAACGAATACCTTATCGAAAAGTGCCGCGGCGCGCTCAATTATATTTATATGTCCCGTTGTCATGGGATCAAAGCTGCCGGGTACGACTGCAATTTTCATACTGTCTCCTTGTTTTTAAGTTTTAGCACACTGACATGGGCGATACCGTGCTTCATCGTTTTGATTATATCATAATTTTGGGAATTTTCAACCCCCAAAATCTCAAATCTATCGCTTTCGCAAACAATATAGCTCGTCGGCTTAAGTAATTTTCTATCGAAAAGGAGCTTAAGTGCATCGTCAATTAGATTTGTTGCATAGGGCGGATCAAGAAAAACAACGTCAAAGGGCTCTCCTTTGTATCTTTTTAAAAATGAAATCGAATCCTCGCAAAAGGTTTGTGCGCCGTCAGCAAGGCGGCTTTTTTCAATATTTTTCTTTATTATCTCACAAGCACTGCGACTTGCATCTATCATATATGCTTTGTCGGCTCCCCTGCTGAGCGCCTCAAGTCCCATCTGTCCCGATCCCGAAAACAGATCGAGCACGCTTGCTTGTGCTATCTCAAACTGAAGCATTGAAAATACTGCTTCTTTTGTTCTTTCGCTTGTGGGGCGTGTATCAAGTCCTTCAAGTGTTAAAAGCTTGACTCCTCTTGCCCTTCCTGTAATAATTCTCATATCAATCTCCGTTATGATAATAATCAAAAATATTTTTGGCGTCGCGGCGGCTTATTCCCTTTGCCGATTCAAGCGCAGATATATCCGCATTCTTTATTGCCGTGATGCCTCCAAAATGTGCAAGAAGTGCTTTTGCCTTACTTGCACCTATTCCGTTTATCTTTTCAAGTGAGGATTTTTTGACCGTTTTGGACTTCGCGTTGCTCATCTTGGAAACAGTATAGCGGTGTACCTCCTCCTGAATCCTGAAGATAAGCCCGTAAAGCGCTTGCTCTCTTGCTATGGATATTTCCTCGCGCTCGCTACAAAGCGCGCGGGTCTTGTGATAATCGTCCTTTACCATTCCAAATACGGGAAGATCCATCCCCATTTCATCAAGGACCGATCTCACTGCGCCCACGTGAGTCTTACCGCCATCAAGCAATATGAGGTCGGGATATTCACTCATTGAGCCATGCTCGTCATTAAGATGCGATAGACGTCTTGCAAGGGTTTCTCGCATACACGCATAATCGTCCGTTCCCTCGACATCCTTAATATTAAATGAACGGTAATCGCTCTTTTTCGGCTTGCCGTCAATATAAACTACCATTCCGCCCGTTTTATGCTCCGATCCGATGTTGGATATATCGTATGCTTCTATTCTCTGCGGTATTGTCGGCAGTTCGAGAAGCTCTGCAAGTCGAAGAAGGATGGCATTATCCTTTTCGTATTCCTTAACGAATGCCGCGGCCTTTTCCTTGGCATTGGCAAGCACCATTTCGGAAAGCTTTTTCATTTCCGTGCGTTTGGATGTCCAAATCGTGATCTTTCTATTTGCCTCTTTTGTAAGGAACGAGGACAAAAGCTCCTCCTCGACCTTTACTGTGTTATGAAGAACTACCTTCTTGGGTATTCCCTCGCTATGCATATAGTAATCAACAAGGAATGCTGTTATTGACGCTTCGTCAAATATTTTATCCGCGCCGAATAGATACTCGTTCTTATCGTTGAGAACGCCCTCTCTCACGCTATAAATCGCAAGGCAGGAGCAAAGCTCGTCGGTATATAGCGCGACAACGTCATATTCGGCATCGGGTGAGTCGATTACCTTTTGTCTTTCTCTTATTTTTTCAAGTGCACGTATAGTATCACGGCACTTTATTGCCGCCTCATATTCCTCTGCCTCACTATGTGCATACATTTGCGCTTCAAGAGAAGCTATCGCTTCCTTGGTATTTCCTTTTAAAATATCAACGGCGCAGCTTATTAGCTCGTTATATTCTTCTTTTGTAACGTGGCCCGCGCACACTCCGCAGCACTGCTTCATCTGGTAGTAAAGACATTCTCTGCCCTTGCCTATATCGCGCGGAAACTTTAGCTTACAGTTTGGGATACCGAGCGTTCTATTGAGCAGATTCATAAGACTGAACACTGTACCCGCGCCCGAATAGGGTCCGAAATAGCGTCCCTTATCGGCAAGACGCTTTCTTGTGAACTCTATGCGAGGATACTCGCCGTCCGTTATTTTTATATAGGGATAGGTTTTTGAATCCTTGAGGCGAATATTATATCTTGGCGAATACTGTTTAATGAGTGCATTTTCAAGGGAAAGTGCCTCCATCTCGGTATCGCAAAGTATATAGTCAAACTCGAAAACGGAGTTTACCATTTTTTCGGTTTTTATATTCTTTTCTCCGTTTTGAAAATATTGGGAAACACGATTTTTTAGCTTTGCGCTCTTACCAACGTATATGACCTTTCCCGATCTGTCACGCATAATGTAGACACCGGGACACAAAGGAAGCAAGTTAGCTCTTTCTAAAAGCTCGCTTCTGTTAGCCACAAAAATCACCCTCCCCTCTTATAGCAAATAGGCGAGGAGAAAACTCCTCGCCAAAATTTTAATTAATTGCAATTAGATTTTTAGTCCTCAAATCCGGTATTGATAAGGTCTGCAAGTCCTTCTACTGCAAGTGCCTCGTCACTTCCATCAGCTGTGAGCTTAATGGTCATACCTTTAGCAACACCGAGTGAAAGAACACCCAAAAGACTTTTAGCATTAACCTTGCGATCATCCTTTTCAACCCAAATAGAGCTTGTGTAAGAATTTGCCTTCTGAATGAAGAAGGTTGCAGGGCGAGCGTGAAGTCCAATTGCATTTGAGATTTTTACCTCTTTTGTAATCATAATAATGCTCCTAATTTTACTCTACTAATAATATTGCACAAAAGTGCACACTTCTATAAGTATATTATAGCAAGTTAAGCAGATAAAATCAAGAAAAAGTCTTTGTACGATTGCATAAACTTTTGACGAAAATTATTATTTTTTTAATGATTTTGCACATTTTTGAATAAAAATCTACATTATGTGCATCTTTTTTAGCAAAAGATATCAAGATCTGCGCTCCTACTGTTGTTATCAACACGGTGCGCTTCCTGTATTTTGGATTTTTCTCTTTCGTTTATTTTGGTCAATGCCACGGTGAGTCCAACCATTATCCAAAAGATAAGGAATACTCTTGAGTTATACCAGATATAGTCGGTTACGCCCATCACCAATGATGCGCTAACGCTTGCAAGACCTGCGGCAATCATATTTCTTGATCTTTCACCCCTACTGCGATTTTTGATACCTACAAAGCATTTCTGTACAAACATAAATGCGATCACCGCAAAAAATATAATTCCGAATATACCAAGCTGTGAGAAAATTTCAAGATACAAGCTGTGGGTATGCTCCACTGTTTCGGTGCCTGCTATTGCGTACTGTGGGAAAACTTCCTTAAACGCGCTTCCGCCAACACCGATGCCCGTAAGGATATTATCACCTATCATTCGGAGCGTCTTATCCCAAATCTTAATGCGATGCTGAATGGAGCTATCGCTCATAGTAAAGGTACTTATAAATCTATCCACGAGGGTTTGTAAAAATTCCCATTTTCCTGCAAACGTTTGCACAAGCGCGTAAAGCAATGCCGTCACACTTGCTCCTCCAACAAGTATTAGCCAGATGCTTCTGAAATTGAACACGAGCAAGAATATAAGAAATGCCACTATTGCTCCAAGCCAAGCGCCGCGCGACCATGTGAGAACTATGCAAGCTATAATACACGCAATGCAAATAAAATAAAGGAATTTATTGATTCTGCGCTCTGCCGATGCCATTTGAGCAAGCACGAACGGGAAAACGATAACGAGATACGTTCCAAGCACATTGGCATTACCCAAAACTCCGTCAAGACGGGTGCTTATTGTGGAAAAGACATCAGGATCTATCGAATGTAACGCCTCTGCTCCTCCGTCAATAATGGCAAGAACCGAAACGATAAATGCGGTAATAGATATAATCTTAATACCTCTAAAAATCCAAGTTTTTCTTATATATGAATTTACGATCAAAAAATAAATGCACAAAAACACAAAGGTAGCAAGAGCACTGTAAAGCGAATCCACTCCGCCGCGTGTATTTATTCCGCAAGCGATAACGTTTGCACCGAAAAAAAGCACGAAAACGTCAATAAGCTCAAAGCGCATTATTCTCTTTCCTCTTACATACTTGGAAATATATGATATTGAGGTCAATATAATTATTGGAAGAATGACGATATTGGGATGCTCCAAGACATTAACAAAAGGAATTATTGAAATTACGGATATAATTCCAAGCTCGGGAAAGCTCATTACCATAGCTATTGCCAACACGAGTGCAATGATAATAACCACCGTTCCTATCCCCAAAAAATCAAAATAGGTCACAAATCCCATTGCCATTGCTATCTCGAAGGAAGCAATAAAGCTTCCGCCACTCTTACTCTCATCCTTTTCGAGCTTACTTTCGTCAAGTCCGAGCATTTGGGTAATAACAAAACCCGAAATTTTACCCGTAAGCAACGCTTCTCCAACTCTCTTTTTGGATGCCAATAAGGGAATGGACAAGACCGCAAGGATAATTCCTATAATACCGTCCACCATAATCTCGGTACCGTGAAGATAGTATCTTAGCATGGTCATCAATAGCGCAGAAAGCGCAAATGAAAAAATTCCTATTCCAAATACTCTTACGTAAGAATGTATTATTTTCTCGGAAATCCATGAAAGTGCTTTGTAGATAAGACTGTGCTCATAAAAATGTGCAAGCCATGCTCGAGAGCGCGCCTTTCTCTTGGTACGGTGAAAAAGCTGATAGATAGCTCCTTTTTTCCACTTTTCATTTAATTTAACGTAAAGATCCGCAAAGATAAATCCCAAAAAGCTATTCTGCAAGCCCCTTGAAATAAGGTCCGCAAGATGAGCAAAAAAGCCGAAAAATCCCCTTTTAGCTCTTCTCTTGTTTGCAGCTTTATTTTTAAGCTCGGAAGAATCTGCCACTTGTTTATTTATATTTTTGTTCTTGTTTTTATTAACAGCGTTCAAAATATTATCTCCTGTCCGTGTTTTATCACTTCTTATCAAGCAAATCGGGTCTTTTTTCTCTGGTTATTTCAAGCGAACGCGCTTCTCTCCATTTGTCTATCTCGGCATGATTTCCCGAAATAAGAACGTCGGGAACGCGCTTACCGTGAAATTCGTAGGGACGGGTATATTGGGGATATTCAAGACGGCCGCAGGATATACTCTCGTCCTCATAGCATTTTTTATCTGCAAGAACTCCTTCTTTGAGTCTGGATACGCAATCCACCAACACACATGCGGGAAGCTCTCCACCCGTAAGAACGTAGTCACCGATGGATATCTCCTCATCAACTATCTCCTCAAGAACGCGCGCATCAATCCCTTCATAATGACCGCAAAGGATTATGAGGTTATCGTATTCAGCAAGCTCGGTCGCTCTTTTCTGCGTGAGCACCTTGCCCTGAGGACTCATATATATAACTCTGCTTTTCGCATCCTCGCCAAGCTCTGCCTTGACCTCCTTGATCACCGCTTCATAGCAATCATAAACGGGGGGCGCCATCATAAGCATACCAAAGCCACCACCGTAGGGTGTATCGTCAACCTTATTGTGCTTGTTGTTAGCATAGTCGCGAATATTGTGCGCGTACACAGAAATCAATTCTGCCTTTTGCGCACGACCTATTATGCTCTCACCAAGAACGTTTGAAACAAGCTCGGGAAAGAGCGTCATTATATCAAATCTCATATCAATCAAGCATTCCTTCTATCAAAGCTACAAAAATTCCCTTATCAAGATCAATCTCTTTAATAAATTCGGGTACTGCGGGAATTAATTTTTTACCCGATGGAGTTTTGATCTCATACAGATCACTTGCACCGAGATTGAGAACGTCGGAAAGTGTACCGAGTTTTTCGCCCGTGGCAATATCTATTACGTCAAGTCCTATAAGGTCGGCTATAAAGAATGCATCCTCATCAATGGAAATATCATCGCGGTCGGCAAAGATCACTGTTCCCTTCAAAAGTTCTGCCTTTTCAATGCTGTCAATACCGTCAATCTCCATAAGAACAAATTGCTTGAATATTGATGCTCTTTTTACCTTGCGACACTCAAATTCACCATTCGCCTTAAAAAATACCTTTTTTAGAGAGGCAAGGTCATCGGGAGTATCACACCAGGACTCGAGTTTAAGTCCACCGCGCACTCCGTGTGTATTAACTATTCTTCCACATTCAAGATACTGTGATTCTTTAACAGGCATAACAAGACTCCTTTTCTTCAAAATCGCATACTTATTTATTATATTATATCACATTTTATTTTGCTTTGCAATAAAAACACGTTTTTTTATGATTTTTTCAATAGAATTATGGCATTTTTTATTATTTTTTCAAAAAAGTGGTAAATCCTATTGAAAAATACCAAAAAATATTGTATAATAATAAAGTTGAAAATAAGTTTTTACGGAGGTAAATAAAATGAATGGATTTTTGGCATCTACCATGGGCCCCCTTGACGGTCTTTTCCCTATTATTATGCTCGTTGTAATGTTTGTTGCAATGTATTTCTTCACAATCAGACCCCAGAAGAAAGCAGAAAAAGAAGCAAACGAAATGAGAAACAACCTTGAGGTTGGTGACGAGATCACTACAATCGGTGGTATCATTGGTAAGGTTGTTAGCATTAAGGAAGAAACCTGCGTTATCGAAACAAGCCGCGACGGCACAAAAATTCGTATCCTTAAATCCGCTGTTCACAGCGTTGACGTTAAGGCAGAGGACACAAAATAATTTTATAAAGATAAACCGAGGAAAAATATCCTCGGTTTTCTTTAGCCAATCGAAAAAGCTGCTCTACCGCAAGTGACAAAAAGCGGTGTGAAGCGTAAAAATCTAAAAAAACATAAAAAAGAAGCACAAGGTAATCATCGAGAATACCTTGTGCTTACTTGCTTTTTCTGTTCTTAGACTCTGCCGTACTTTTGTACGTCGACGATTCTAAGAACGAAAAATATAGCTAACTTTTTCGAGGGCTGCCATCGTGCCGAAATTTTTCGGCACGATGAAACCGAGGATTCTCCTCGGTTTTCTTTTTTTCATAATTTCATTCAAAGCATAATATATTTTATAAAAAAGCTAATGGAGGAACTATGAAAAACAAGAAATCCAAACATCGCCCCATAAACAATGAAACCTCACTTGAAAACACGTTAAAAAATGCTCTTTATAGCTTGGGAATATCTCTTGCGATAGGACTTGCGCTCCTACTTATCGGGACGGCGGTAGCTCTTGCACTGCCCGATCCAACGGCTCTTATTGATCCAATCGGATACGTTTCATTATTCATTACGGCATTTTTAGGGGGATTTGCATCGTCCAAGCTAAACAAGCGCGCCCCCTATCTTACTGCCATTATTTGCGGGGCGGGATTTGTTATACTTTCAATGCTTATATCCTTTGCACTCCCCCACACACTCGCTTCAGGAATGAATATTTGGGCTCGTCTTGCGTTACATCTGCTTACATTTGCGGTCTTTCCTTTTGGTACGCTTGTCAGCGTTAAGGCATCTAAACCTAAAAGGAGAAGGAGATAAATTGGGATTTAGCGCGCACTTATGTTAGCACTCCACACCGGTTGTTTTGCGTCGCTTTTTCAAAAGCGACCGCTCTGCGCGTAGCAGAGCCGCGCGGCTTGAGCGCACTCGGCATTTCTTTTGTTAGCTTTTCTTTGTGCCTTTTTTGGCAAAGAAAAGCGGCTAAAGAGTTTTGGTATTTAAAGATAGTGTCACAAGCTATAGCGACTGCTTATCTTTTATCCACTTTTTCTTTGAGAAAGTAGCCCCAAAGAAAAAGTTCCCAAAAAGAAAAGGGCGTTTTTTGCGCTCACGCCGCGCGGGCGACCGCTTTTGAAAAAGCGGTGCAAAACAACCGATTGGTTACTGCGAACATAGTGCTCGACAAATCAAAATTTGAATTCAACAAAAAAAAGCACCCCTTGGGTGCTTTTTTGATTTTATAAATTATAGATTTTTTTAGCATTTTCAAATGTAATCTCTGCAATTTCTTCGGGTGTTTTATCAAACACGCTCGCAATCATATTTACTGTGTATTCAAGGTTACCCGAATGATTCATCTTTCCGCGATTCGGGTGGGGTGCAAGATAAGGTGCGTCGGTTTCGATGAGCAATCTATCAAGTGGAATCGTTGAAAGAACTTCGCGGACGCGAGTTGCATTTTTAAAAGTCACAACTCCCGAAAATGATATATACCATCCGCGACGTATAAGCTCACGAGCCATATCAGATGATCCGCTATAGCTATGGAATATCCCCTTCACCTTGGGATATTTAAGAGCCATTTCAAAGCAATCTCCATGCGCCTCGCGGTCGTGGATTATCACGGGCAAGCCATATTTTTCTGCCATTTGCATTTGCTTTTCAAAGACGTATCTTTGTTTTTCCTTCACCTCATCGGTGAGGTTTTCAAGATGATAGTCAAATCCAATTTCTCCAATGGCAACTATCTTATTTGCCCTTCTCTGCTCTGCATCGGAAACGCTTTCTTCAATTACTGAAAGAACCGCATCAATATCATCTATATAGAGGCAATCCTCCGGATGAATGCCAGACGAGGCGTACATATTTTCAAATTTTTGAGCTTGTGCAAGGCAATCCTTAAGATTTTCCGGGTTGGTTGCGATATTTACTATCACGCCAACGTTTTCCGAAAAATTTTTTTCAAGGAGCGCATCTGCGCCGCCCTCATATTCATTAAACCACGCATCGAAATAATGCGCGTGGGAATCAAAATATTTCATATTTTCACCTTGTTATTCTTTTTAAAATTTTGATTTGTCGGGCACGTTGTTAGCGCAGACCAACCGGTTGTTTTGTCCACTTTTTCAAAAGTGGCGCCCTGCGCGTAGTAGAGCCGCGCGGCTTGAGCGCATTCGCCATTTCTTTTTTGCCAAGCTTTTTTCTTTGTGGCTATACTGCCAAAGAAAAAAGCGTTACAAAAGGCAAACTATCTTTTGATACCAAGACTTTTTAGCCGCTTTTCTTTGGAAAAAGAGGCCCAAAGAAAAGCTAACAAAAGAAAGGGCCGTTTTTGCGCTCTCGACGGCAACCCCCAAAGCTTACATCCGTTCGCTTCGGGGAACCCCTACGCCGCGCGGGCGACCGCTTTTGAAAAAGCGGTGCAAAACAACCAGTGGGTTAGCGCGAACATAGTGCGCGCTAAATCCCAATTTATCAAACAAATCATCGTGATTTTTTATAACTTTTAAGGGGGAATTTCTTCCCCCTTTTAATTTATCTTATTCTTTCGCCAAGGGATGTTTCGGGATCAAGGAACAATACTCTGATCTGCTCCTCGCCGCTTGCCAATATCATACCCTGTGATTCAATTCCGCAAAGGGTTGCGGGCTTAAGGTTAGCAACAAGCACTATCTTCTTCCCAATAAGCTGATCGGGTGTGTAGAATTTTGCAATTCCACTCACTACCTGTCTTTGCTCATAGCCAAGGTCAACCTTGAGCTTAAGGAGCTTCTTTGCTTTCGGAACGGGCTCACATTCAAGCACCTTTGCCACGCGAAGTTCAACGGACATAAAGTCCTCGATACCAATAAGCGCAAGTCCTTCCGGTTTTTCAACTATGGGTTCTTCTGCCTTGGGCGCAAATCTTGCCTTTCTCTTTTCTTCAAGTTCAGCAAGCTTTTTCTCCTCGTCAACACGGGCAAAGAGAACCTTAGAGTCTCCTACGGATTTTCCTGCCTCAATTCCGTTAAACTGTTCAAGCGTGCCTATGGTATCAAGACCTACCTTATCGGTGCCAAGCTCGGCAAGTATCTCTACGCTTGTTTCGGGGATAAATGGAGCAAGCAAAATTGCGCCCCAACGGATAGTTTCAAGAAGGTTGTAAAGAACTGTGCCAAGTCTTTCTCTCTTACTCTCGTCCTTTGCAAGCACCCAAGGAGTTGTTTCATCAATATACTTATTAGCTCTTGAGAACATCTCAAAAACGGATTCGAGTGCATCTGCAAGGTGATAATCGTCCATATTCTTTATATATGAATCATACGCCTTTACGCAAGCTTCTTTAAGCTCACCGTCAAGCTCTTCGTTTGCTGTAGGAGCAAGGATCGCCTTATCAAAATACTTCTTCTCCATATCGAGAGTACGCTTAACAAGGTTGCCGAGATTGTTTACAAGGTCAGTATTATATCTCTTGATAACTGCTTCGTAGGTGATTGATCCGTCATTTGCATAGGGCATTTCGGAAAGCGCGTAGTAGCGAACTGCGTCAACGCTGAATTCGTCTGCAAGCTCGTCCGCATAGATTACATTACCCTTGGATTTGGACATTTTATCCATACCAAAATTGAACCAAGGATGTCCAAACACCTTTTGGGGAAGCGGAATATCAAGCGCCATAAGGAAGATTGGCCAATAGATAGTATGGAAACGAAGAATATCCTTACCAATCACGTGGACGTCGCAGGGCCACCACTTTTTGAAGCTTTCGCTCTGCTCGTCAAAAGATTTATCGGGATCGTATCCGATAGCTGTGATATAGTTTGAAAGTGCATCAAGCCACACGTAAGTTACGTGCTTAGGATCGAAATCAACGGGTATTCCCCATTTGAAAGACGTTCTGGATACGCAAAGATCCTGAAGTCCGCCTTCAACCTTGAGGAAGTTATTGATCATTTCCTTCTTTCTTGATTCCGGCTGAATAAATTCGGGATTTGCCTCGATGTGAGCTATAAGCTTATCGGCATATTTGCTCATCTTGAAGAAATACGCTTCCTCCTCCGCTCTCTGAACGTCGCGTCCGCAGTCGGGACACTTTCCGCCCTCCGCCTGAGTTTCAGTAAAGAAGGATTCACAGGGAGTGCAGTACCAACCCTCATATTTACCCTTATATATATCGCCCTGATCATAGAATTTTTTAAACATCTTCTGAACAGCGCGTTCATGATAGTCATCAGTTGTTCTGATAAAGTAATCGTAGGAAGTGTTCATCTTGTCCCAAACGCCCTTTATCTCGCCGGCAACACCGTCAACGTATGCCTTGGGTGTGATGCCTGCTTCCTTTGCAAGATCCTCAATCTTCTGTCCGTGCTCGTCAGTACCTGTGCAGAAGAACACGTCATATCCGCGTGCGCGTCTGTAACGAGCAACGGCGTCAGTCATAATAACCTCATAGGTGTTACCGAAATGGGGCTTTCTTGAGGCGTATGCAATCGCCGTAGTAATGTAGTATTTTTGTTTATTCATATAAATCTCCTTCTCCTCTGCGAATGGGCAAAGGATATGTATTTGTTGTTCAAATTTTGATTTGTCGCGCACGTTGTTAGCGCAGACTAAGCGGTTAAAAAAGTTTTTGTCCAACTTTTTTCAAAAAGTTGGCGCGGTGTGGAGCGCGTAGCTCCACATACGGCATTTTCTTTTTGCCAAGCTTTTTCTTTTGGGCCTTTTTTCTCAAAAGAAAAAGCGTTACAAAAGGCAAACTATCTTTTGATACCGAGAGCCTTTAGCCGCTTTTCTTTGACAGCAGAGGCGCAAAGAAAAGCTATGGAAAAGAAACGCCGAATGCGCTCAAGCCGCGCGGCTCTGCTACGCGCAGAGCGGTCGCTTTTGAAAAAGCGACGCAAAACAATCGCGCTTTGTAGGTGATAACATCCCGCTAAATCCCAATTTATCGATATGTATCTTAATTTTTTCCCCAGCGTTTAATTATCTCATCAACCACAAGACGAACGGCAAATTCAATAGAATCCGCCTCGATCGTACAAGCCGCCGCTTTGGCATGTCCACCGCCCGAAAAATGCTTGGCTACTGCACTGACATCAAATCCGCAGGATGATCTTAAAGAAATTCTAAATGAGCGATATGCCGTTGACTGACGCGCAGAAATGGCTATCTTAACTCCATCTATGGCGCGTGCCACGTCAACAAGAGTTTCAAGATGCTCATCATCAAGATCAAGCTCCTTTTTGAGCTCATAGGGAAATATCACTGCCGCTATTTTGCGATTGTGATAAAATTTCATATTTTGGAAGCCAGCCGACTCGGCGGCAAGCATTTTTTCACTCTTGCAATCAAAGAGTCTGTGATTTATCTCGGCGGCATCAACGCCCGCTTTGATAAGCTCCGCGGCGCAAAGATGCGTGTGGGGTGACACGTTTGAATACTTAAAGCATCCCGTATCACTTGAAAGTGCCGCATAAATAAGATCGTATGCATCTGCAGTGATTTTATCAAGCGCTCCTATCTCAATAAGGCGTTGAGCTATCTCATATATTATCTCTCCGCTTGCCGCATAATCGGAGCGAATATAATAATCGGCATATTTTATTCCGTTTTCGTGATGGTCGATCATAAGATCTATTTTATCCTCAAAAAAGCTTTGAAGATTGCCAAGCTGAGAAGGACTTGCCGTATCCACTGTCAATATTCTTTGAAATTCAAAGCTACCGTCCATATTTTCAAAGCGCGCGCTCCTCTGATGCTTTTCTGTAAGAAAAGCAAGTCGTGATGGTATCTCGCTCTCGCAAACGCATAGAGTTTTTGATCCCATAGCTTCAAGAATGAGCTTTAAGGAAAATGCCGCTCCTATCGCATCCGCATCAGGACGAACGTGAAAGATTATGAGTGTATTCTTTTTGGGTATAAGAAATTCGCACACCCTATCGAGTGTATATTCATTGAATGAGCGCATTATTCTTCACCGTTGCTTTCTTCTTCAAAATCCTCTGTAAAGGTAATACTGTTGAGCAATTTTGAAATATGTGCACCGTGTGCTACGCTGTCATCAAGAATAAATGTAAGTTCGGGAGTGATTCTGAGATTTAATCTCTGCGCTATCTGACTTCTTATATAGCCCGATGCCGCCTTGAGTCCCTTTGCTACCTCTTTTTTATCGCCCATAAGGGCACTGTAGTATATCTTTGCATATTTGAGGTCGGGGGTTACGTCCACCGCCGTTACACTGACAAAGGCATCCTTTACTCTGGGATCCTTAACGTCACGCAAAATGGATGCAAGCTCCTTTTGTACCTCGTCATTTATTCTACCTCTGCGATAATTTGCCATTTTTTCACCGTCCTTCTAACGCTTTGGACGTGCTTTGGCGTCCAATAAGCGCAATTTTACATAATAATTCATATTAGTATAACACAAAATATTTAAATTATCAAGTAATATTGTATTTTTTTATTAAAGATAAAAAAAGTTTTCAAATTTTGATTTATCGCGCACGTTGTTAGCACAGACCAAACGATTAAAAAGTTTTCGTCCACCTTTTTCAAAAGGTGGCGAGGGTACGGGGCGAGTAGCCCTGTATTCGCCATTTCTTTTTTGCCAAGCTTTTTTCTTTGTGGCTATTTTGCCAAAGAAAAAAGCGTTACAAAAGGCAAACTATCTTTTGATACCAAGACTTTTTAGCCGCTTTTCTTTGGAAAAAGAGGCCCAAAGAAAAGCTATGGAAAAGAAACGCCGAATGCGCTAACGCCGCGCGGGCGCCACTGCGCGTGGAGCGCCACTTTTGAAAAAGTGGACAAAACAATCGCGCAATGTGAGTGCGAACATAGTGCTCGCTAAATCCCAATTTACAAACCAAAAGCACCCACTTTTGTGGGTGCTTGGATCATAGATTTATTACTGTGCCGCGTCAACGATTGCTGTGAACTTTTCTGCAACGAGGGACGCTCCGCCGATAAGTCCGCCGTCAACGTTTGCTTTTGAAAGAAGCTCGGTTGCATTCTTATCGTTCATTGAGCCGCCGTACTGAATGATAATCTCCTCAGCCGCGTCATTTCCGTAAAGAGAAGCAACAACCTCACGGATAACTCCGCATGTTTCGTCCGCCTGCTCGGGTGTAGCAGTAAGACCTGTGCCGATTGCCCAAACGGGCTCGTATGCGATAATAACGTTCTTAAGCTCGTCAGCAGTTACTCCTGCAAGGTCGAGCTTTGTCTGCATAGCAACAACCTCGTTTGTGATACCTGCAAGTCTTTCTTCCTTAACCTCACCAAGACAAAGGATAACCTTAAGTCCTGCCGCAAGTGCCGCCTTTGTTCTGAGATTTACTGTGTGGTCTGTTTCGCCAAAATACTGACGTCTTTCGCTATGACCGATGATAACGTATTCAACACCGATCTCCTTAAGCATCTTTGCAGAGATCTCTCCTGTGAACGCGCCCTTTTCCTCAAAGTGAACGTTCTGTGCGCCAATCTTGATATTTGAACCCTTTGCTGCTTCCATTGCCGCACCGATCGTTACGAAGGGAGCGCAAAAGATGATGTCGCAATTATTCTTGCCCTCTACCATGGGCTTGATTTCGTTTATAAAAGCAGTTGCTTCGGAAGGTGTGAAGTTCATCTTCCAGTTGCCTGCGATAACATATCTTCTCATTTTATTTTCTCCTCATAAGTATGCTGTGCCGAAAAATCGGCACAGCAATTATTTTTAATTAATTATTTGTCCTCAAGGCAAGCGATACCGGGAAGCTCAAGTCCTTCAAGGAATTCAAGAGATGCTCCGCCGCCTGTGGAGATATGTGTGATCTTGGAAGCAAAGCCGAGTGTTTCGCAAGCTGCCGCAGAGTCACCACCACCTACGATTGTTGTTGCGCTAGACTGTGCAAGAGCGTCCGCCATAGCGATAGTACCCTTTGCAAGTGTGGGGTTCTCAAATACGCCCATAGGTCCGTTCCAAACAACTGTCTTAGCATCAAGAACTGCCTGTGCGTAAAGAGCCTGTGTCTTAGCACCGATATCACAACCCTCGCGATCAGCGGGGATAGCATCGGCATCAACCTCAAGTGTTTCAACGGGAGCGTCAATGGGGTTGGGGAATTCTGCGATAGTTACAACGTCAACGGGAAGAAGAAGCTTAACGCCGTTTGCTTCTGCCTTTGCCATCATATCACGGCAGTAATCAATCTTTGTTTCATCAAGAAGGGATTTTCCTACACCGTAACCCTGAGCTGCAAGGAAGGTGTAAGCCATACCGCCACCGATGATGAGTGTATCAACCTTTGTGAGAAGGTTATTGATAACATTGAGCTTATCTGCAACCTTAGCACCGCCAAGGATTGCAACGAAGGGACGCTCGGGTGTTGTAAGTGCCTTACCCATAACGCCGATCTCCTTCTGAATGAGGTAACCGCAAACTGCGGGAACGTTACCGTACATAGCAACACCCGCTGTTGTAGCGTGTGCTCTGTGTGCTGTACCGAAAGCATCGTTTACGTAGATGTCGCAGTACTTAGCAAGCTCTTTTGCGAAATCCTCGCCGTTCTTCTCTTCTCTTGCGTCAAAACGAACGTTTTCAAGAAGAACTGCCTCGCCGTTCTTAAGAGCTGCAACCTTTGCCTGCGCGTCAGCACCGATGATGTCCTCAGCGAATGTTACCTTGCCGTCAAGGTACTCGTTAAGACGTGCTGCAACGGGAGCAAGTGTGAGTGTCTTTTTATCGTTCTTGAGTGCCTTTGCAAGAAGCTCTGCCTTAGCTGCTTCTCTTTCTTCCTCAGGAAGTGCCTCTACCTTTTTCTTTTCCTTCTTAGTAAGACCGAAGCCCTCTGTAAGAATATTATGGGGCTTACCCATATGTGAGCAAAGAACAACGCGCGCGCCCTTGTTAAGCAAATACTTGATTGTGGGGAGTGCTTCAACGATTCTCTTATCGCTGGTGATTACGCCGTCCTTAAGGGGTACGTTGAAATCGCATCTAACGAGAACTCTTGCGCCCTCTACGATCTCAATATCTTCAATACATTTCTTGTTGTAGGTCATTTTGTTAAATTCCTTTCATAAGTATTCGGGCATTTTTTAATTATCCCAATCTTTACCAATTAATAATATACCACACTTTTGTCAAATTATCAAGAGATTTTGAAACATTTTCTTTGAAATTGTGAAAATTTTGGCAAAATAAGCTATTACTATTTTAAATCAATTTAACCACGAATCATTACAATTTTATATTCGAAATCATCGCATAAACTTTATTCTTAATCATCACTATTTTTAATGGATTTAAAAGCATCAAATACATCTTTAGTAGCATTTTTAACTGCCGTGGACGAAATTGTAGCGCCAGAAATAAGGAGTTCATCATCCAAATTTTCTTCCCCTCTACCTATATATTTGTTAAGCCACTCAACAAATGCTTGGTCCTCATTATCCATATATCCTTCAAGTGAATAGAAATCTTCATAAATTAAATTTGATGTATCTTGTTTAATAATTCTTCCGTCTTCATTCACAAATGTGTAAACTACCATAACATTGTCGCCAAAAGTAAGGGGCTTACTTTGAAACATATATATATTTTCGCTATTAAAAGAAAATTTAGCAGCGACAGATACAGATCCAAAAGATTTATATTCGATCCTATCTGCACTATTTGAAGCTTCTTCGCCAAAAATGTTATCAATCTTTTTTCTTGTAGCAACAGAGAGTTCATCACTAACATTTCCATAATTTATAAGGGCCTCTGTAGCAAGGTCTTTATGGTACGCGGTTACATTATTCTTGTCAACATCATAAACCTCCGCGTAGTTAGCATTATTTACAAGAACAAGATACATGTTTTCACCCTTACTCATAATATAAGCGGCACCTGTGGTATTAATAGATTTCCATCCTTTAACAATGCTTCCGCTGGCAGGTACATCATCACACTTAATTCTTTCTCCATTTATAAGACCTGAATGAAGTGTTGGCAACATTTCTTCAAATAATATTTTAGGAGCAAGCTTACCACCAGAAATAATGGTATATGCTTTTAGCGCAATTTCTATAGCAGAATAGTAACCCTTAGAAGTAGCACTTTGGGGTGTTGCGCCCGCAGCAAGTATAAGTTCAAGTGTATTTAAATCTTTGCCGTTATAGACTCCATTAAGAGATTCTTCTTGACCGTAAATTTCGTTAGAAGAAATCACTTTAGAACCAGCAATTTTACCATTTGTATCAATTCCTACTCTAATTACAAGACCTGAAGCATATCCCTGGGAATTGATTTCAAAAACATACCCATTACCATTTGTTTCAACATAAGCATTTAAGATATTTTCAGGAAGAGACATACCATCAAGGTTAAGTCTTTCAAAATTTTTTCCACCTGGTAAAACCTCAATAAAAGAGTTATCGATTTTTATAATTTGATCGCAATAAATACATTTTGTATAACGAATTTCATTCTGCGTGTTATCAATTATCCAATCACTCTCTACACAATGTGTTTTATCTATATTTGCTTGCGGTACAACCATAGTGCCGCATAACAAACACCTCATTCCCTCAGTTAACCCAACATCTTGACATGTTGGAGCTTTCGCCAAAACAATTTCAATTTTTGTTGGATCATCATGCTTGCAAGTGGCATTGTTAGGTTTAATACTGCATGAAACTATAATTGAACTCAACAAAATTAGTACAAAAATTGAAAATAATAAAGATTTTTTCACAACTGTCTTCCTTTCTATATTTAGGTTGATTTCTAAACATTTTAATTATATCACTCTTAAATTAATATGTCAATCCCCATAATGGGCTCTCGGTCCGCCAATATATTTGGGGCGAGTGCGCGCGAAGGTTAATGCCGCATTGCCAAGATTTTTTACAGAGAGGCGAACGGGGACGGCTACGGCGCGAAGGTGCATTCCAATAAGTGTGGAGCCGATGTCAACCCCTGCGTGCGCTTTTGCAGTTTCAACGACCACGGGATTTTCAAAATGCTCATAAGCCGCGGTAGCAAAAGAGCCGCCTGCTTTAGCTTTTGGCACTACGCAGACTATTTCAAGTCCGTATCTCTCGGCGCATTCGCGTTCCACAACAAGTGCGCGATTAAGATGTTCACAGCACTGCGCGGCAAGGTATATTCCCTTTTCCTTTAAGATCGGAGAAATTCCCTCATAGACCGCCATAGCGGCATTGAAATCCGAGCCCTTGCCTATTGTTGCACCGACGATTTCACTCGATGAGCAACCTACAACGAGTATTTCTCCTTGGTTCATTGGCACAACGGAGAAAAATTCTTCAATCATTTTTTGAGAGTCTTTAACTATTTGTGAGTACATATTTTTTACCTCTTGTATAAATTGGGATTTGTTGCGCACGTTGTTCGCACAAACCCACTGATTGTTTCGTCCACCTTTTCAAAGGTGGCGCTCCACGCGTAGTGGCGCCTGCGCGGCGTGAGCGCACCCGGCGTTTCTTTTCCATAGCTTTTCTTTGCACCTATACTTGCAAAGAAAAGCGGCTAAAGAGTCTTGGTATGAATAGTTAGTGCCACTAACTATGACAAGAATTTATCGTTTATCCGCTTTTTCTTTTGAAGAAGTAGCCCCAAAAGAAAAAGCTCCGCAAAAAGAAAAAGGGCGTTTTGTCGCCTACGCGGCGGGCGGTTACTTTTTTGAGAAAAAGTAACCAAAAAACTTTTTTAATCGTTTGGTTCGTGCGAACAACGTGCGCGACAAATCAAAATTTGAAGTTTATTTATAAATCAAGGGCTCCCAAACTCGAGAGCCCTTAAGATTTTTAATTATTCAGCTTCAACTACTTCGGGAGCTGCTTCTTCAGCTACTTCCTCAACGGGAGCTTCTTCTTCAACAAGAAGGTCACGAATGGAAAGGCTGATCTTCTGCTTTTCATTGTCGATCTCGATAATCTTAGCATCAACTACCTGACCAAGCTCAAGAACGTCAGCAGGCTTGCTGATTCTCTTATTAGCAATCTTGGAGATGTGGATAAGGCCATCAACACCGTCCATGATCTCTGCAAATGCACCAAAGGGCATCATGTTTACGATCTTAACGGAAGCTACGTCACCAACCTGATATCTGTTTGTGAAGAGCAACCAGGGATTTGTATCGTCTGTCTTATAGCCAAGAGAAATTCTCTTTGTTTCCTTATCGAAGGACTTAACGAAAACTGTGATCTCATCACCAACTGCAACTACTGCAGAGGGATGCTTTACGGGCTTCCAAGAAAGCTCGCTTACGTGCACCATACCGTCAACACCACCGAGGTCAACGAATGCACCGTAAGATGTGAGAGAACGAACTGTACCTGTGTACTGCTTGCCCTCTTCGATGCCTGCCCAGAATTCTTCTACCTTAGCGCGTCTCTGTGCGTTAAGTACTACTCTGATAGAACCGATAGCTCTCTTGCCCTGCTCCTTGATCTCGATGATCTTAAGATCAACGTTCTGACCAACGAGAACGGAAAGGTCGCCGTCCTTAGCGATTCCTGAGTGAGATGCGGGAACGAATACGTTTACGGAGTCAACTACTACTGTAAGACCGCCGTTAACTGCTTTAAGTACCTTACCGGAAACAACCTCACCGCTGTCCTTAAGTGCAACGATGTTCTTCCAGTTTCTGTCGGAGTCAGTGCGCTTCTTAGAAAGCTCTGCAACGCCTTCGATATCGCTTACACGAATAACGAATGCTTCAACTGCATCGCCGATATTGAACATATCTGTAAGGCGAACGGATGCATCATCTGTAATCTGCTCGGCCTTGATAATGCCTGTAACTTTGGCGCCGAGGTCGAGCTGAAGCTCTGCATCGGTAACGTGTGTTACGTATCCGGTTACTGTATCTCCTGTATTTAAAGTTTTAAGTGATTGTTCGAGCAATTCTGCAAAATTTTCTGTCATTTCGCTCATGATTAAAAATACCTCCTCGATATCGCGCTTCGGCGTTGACGCTCCTGCCACGATACCTATCTTATTATTTGTCGGAAATCCATTGTCAAGCTCGCCTGCATTTTCAACCCACATGGTATGCTCACACGCTTCCTTACATATTTTATATAATTTCGCCGTATTCGAGCTTTCCCTACCGCCGACCACGACCATAAAATCGGAGTCCTCGGCTAAGGTTTTCGCCTCAATTTGACGAATTTCCGTAACATTACATATTGTATCAAAAAAAATTGAATTTGTACAGTACTTTTTTACAATTTCTATACATTTTTTCCACTCTGCCAAATTTTGAGTCGTTTGAGCCGCCAAAATCAGCGTTTTTTTGTGCAATTTTGATAATTGCTCATTTTTCAAAAACTCCTCAAGTGCGAGTGAATTTTCAAACACCTTTTTTTCGCCCTCTGCATAGCTCATTATACCCACAACCTCGGGATGTACGGACGAGCCAAGCAAGGCAAACACGGTTTCATTATTACTGTTCTCTTTTGCGATTTTGTGTATCTTTTTTACGTAGGGGCAAGTTAAATCGACGTAATCGAAAAATGGGTTATTTTTCTTACATTCGGCAAGTATTTTTTCGGTTTCCACGGGTATCCCGTGTGCTCTTATAAACACAACCGAGGGGTGATTTTCGTCACTTTCGTCGCATATACGGGAAATATCCTCGGCACTGATGCTTCTAACGCCCTGCTCCTCAAGATAACGGTTATATCCCTCATTATGTATAAGATGACCGAGAGTATATATCCGCTCGCCCTCACGCTTTTCAAAAAGTCGCTTTTCTACCGCGTCGGTTGCTCGCTTAACGCCAAAGCAAAAGCCCGAGTGCTCTGCCACCGTTATTTTATTTGGCATTCTCTATATCCGTGGTCGTCCAAAGCTCGCAAACATCGTCAAAAATGCGGTCCGCTATCTTCTGGTGACCTTCGCTTCCCTTATTATTTTCAAGATCAAATTCCTCGCTCTTTATGAGCTTACCTATGACAAGATAGTTCTTTTTGAACATCTTGGTCTTGCCACCCTCCGTCTTTATACAAACAGGGAGAACGTCAGCACCGCTTCGAGACGCAATAAGTCCGACACCGTTTTTGACGGACGTGGTAGAGGGATCGATTCCGGGCATTCTCGTTCCCTGGGGGAAGATGCCCACGCAATCATCGTCCTTGAGCAGATTTATTGTGTTTCTGAGAGCCGTGATATCACTGCTCTTTCTGTCAACGGGATAGCATCCTATTGCCTTAAGAAATGCGCCCACAACGGGAACCTTGAAAAGCTCCTTTTTGGACATAAAGCGTATTTGATTCTTCATAGATGCACAGATGATTACGCCGTCAGCCGCGCCCGTATGGTTACAAGCCACGATAAAATGCTGATCAAGTGGCTCATTTTCAGGGTTGATGACTCTTACTCTATAGAGTCTGCGAGCTGCACCCGCGAGAAGCCAATAGAAAAATTTATACGTTTTCTTTTCTTTATCAAAATTTACGTTTTTCTTATTATTTTCGCTCATTTACTAACCTCACGATTTCTTTAAGACTATCTTCAACGCTCATATCCGAGTTGTCAAAAATCACGGCATCATCCGCAGGAACTGCAGGTGCGATATCTCTGTTTTTATCGTTTTTGTCACGCTCGATCATATCCGCGAGCACATCCTCATATTTTGCATCAACGCCCTTTGCGGCAAGCTCAAGAGTTCTTCTTTTTGCGCGTGTTTCGTTGGTTGCAACGAGGAATACTTTAACGTCGGCATCGGGGATTATCACAGTACCAATATCTCTTCCATCCATAACAACGCTATTTTCACGAGCCATTGATTTCTGCATATCAAGTAAAAATTCACGCACTGCGGGAATAGCGGACACCGCAGAAGCATACATTGACATCTCGGGCATTCTTATCTTATCACCAAGATCCTCACCGTTGAGTATCACTCTCTGCGAGCCGTTTTCATATTTAAGCTCGATCTTTACATCGGGGAGAAGAGCTATAACCTGCTCTGCATCGTGGGGATCCTTTCCGCAAAGATAAACGTAGTATCCCACGGTGCGGTAAAGTGCGCCCGTATCAACGTAGATTATGCCAAGCTCACGCGCAACTGCCTTTGCGAGTGTGCTTTTCCCCGATCCGCTTGGACCGTCGATTGCTATTCTGATCATTTTTATACTCCTTTAAATCATTCAAACGAGCTCCACGCCGCGTTCTCACCCGCCGAAACGGCAGTTGAAAATGCTATTTGGAGATTAAATCCGCCCGTATACGCATCAAGGTCGAGGACCTCGCCCGCAAAATACAAGCCGCTAACTATCTTTGATTCCATTGTTTTGGGGCTGATTTCGTTTACCGCCACACCGCCCTTTGTGATTATAGCTTCATCTATGGGTCGAAATGCCACAAGGGGAATTTCAAGCTCCTTGATAATAGAAACAAGATGCTCTCTTTCCTCCTTGGTTATTGAATTCACTTTTTTGCGCGCGTCTATGCCCGAGAGTCCGACGATTATCGGTATCATCTTCTGGGGCAAAAGCGCATCAAGAGAATTCACAAAATCCTTATTGATACACTCGGCAAAATCTGACAAAATTCTTGCATCAAGCGTTTTATGATCAAGCGCGGGCTTCATATCGATAAGTGCCACATATTTACCGCTCTCAATATCGTCAATATGTGCGCTTGAGGAAAGCACAACGGGACCTGTGATTCCAAAATGAGTGAACATCATCTCACCAAAGTCGTCATAAACAACTTTGCCGCTTTGCTTGTCCTTTATCTTAAAGCCGATGTTTTTAAGAGAGAGTCCTTGAAGTCTTGCGCAGAGCTTACCCTCTGCCACAAGGGGAACGAGGGAAGGTCTTATTTCGGTAACGGTATGTCCCGCTTTTCTTGCAAAGCGATATCCGTCACCGCTTGAACCCGTTTTAGGATAGGATGCTCCTCCCGTACAGACGATAACGCTTTTTGCACCGTAGCTCTCGCCGTTAGCCATAACACCAAGAACCTTGCCATCATCTATTATCAATCCCTCGACTCTTTTATTGAAAATGCGAACGCCTGCCTCCACACAGGCATTCTCCAAGGCAGAAACGATGTCCTGCGCTCTATCGGTCTGCGGAAAAACTCTCTTGCCTCTCTCGGTTTTTAAGGGGACTCCGCATTCCTCGAAAAAGTCCTTGGTATCGGCGGTGGAAAAGCGTGAAATTGCGGCAAAAAGAAATTTTTGATTTGTTGCAACGTTTGAAAGAAACTCGTTTTTATCACAGTCGTTGGTGACGTTACAGCGTCCCTTGCCCGTGATTCTCAGCTTACGACCGAGCTTTTCGTTTTTTTCAAAAAGTATAACGTCCGCACCGTTTCTTGCGGCAGTTACTGCAGCCATCATTCCTGCCGCTCCGCCGCCCACTACGATTACGGATGCACTGTCAAAAAAATCCTTCATCTTCTTTTCCCCATAGTACACCATTTTACTATATTATATAATTTATGTCCCGAATTGTCAATAGATTTTAACACTAAATAATTTGCGATAATGCTCAACTTTTTTTGACGATACTATAGAAAAAGAACAAGAACTGTGATATAATATAAGCAGAAATTTATTTTAAGAGGTCGTTATGCGCTTATCAATCCTTCTTGAAAAAATTGAATATAGCGGAAATTGCCCTGTCTATGATGTGGAAAGCATCACAAATGACTCCCGAAATGCAAATAAAAGCTCTATATTTGTTTGCATAAAGGGATTCAAAACAGACGGACATCTTTTTGCCAAGTCCGCCTACGACAACGGATGTCGCGTTTTTATTTGTGAGCGAGAGATCGATCTCCCAAGCGATGCGTTCACTGTGACTGTACCAAACACAAGATGCGCCTTAGCTCTTCTCTCCTCCGCGCTTTATGGAGATCCGTCACGTGAGCTTATAGTTATCGGCATCACGGGAACGAAGGGCAAAACGACCACTGCGCTTATGATAAAGCAGCTCCTTGACAATGTTGGAATCCCTACGGGATATATTGGGTCAAACGGAGTTATCTTCGGTGACAGAAAGATCGAAACGCCAAACACCACTCCCGAGAGCCATATTTTAGCGCGTTATCTTCGCGATATGGCGGACAGCGGCATGCGCGCGGCGGTAATGGAGATATCTTCACAAGCCCTAAAGCTCGACCGCGTACTCGGAATAAACTTTGACATTGCGCTTTTTACGAATTTTTCACCCGACCACATAGGTCCTGACGAGCATCCCGATATTGAGGACTATTTTCTTTCAAAGAAAAAGCTCTTTGACAAGTACGGTGCTTCCACTGTGATAGCCAACGCCGATGATGAAATGAGTGAAAAAATTCTTGCAGATTGCGATGCGGAAAAAATATTTTATTCAACGGATGCTCCTGCCTTTTTTAGAGCTGAAGAACTTTCTCTTTTAAGCAGCGATCAAGCCCTTGGAACGAGTTTTATTTGCCGTGAGGGAAATGAGCGATTTGCTTGTTCCCTATCAATTCCAGGAGTATTTAACGTTCACAATGCACTTGCAGCTATTGCTGTGGCAAGAAAACTCGGCATTGAGCAAGAAAAAATAGCAAGTGCGCTTGAAAGCATAAATATTGAGGGACGCTTTGAAACCTTAATCTCACCAAGCGGAGCGCGATTTGTTATTGATTATGCTCACAACGGCTTGAGTCTTAAATCTGCGCTCTGCGCTCTGAGAGAATATCAACCGCGCCGTCTTATCTGCCTTTTTGGCTCGGTAGGTTGCAGAACCCGTTTACGCCGCACTCAGCTTGGCGAGGTTGCGGCAGAATTTGCGGATTTTTCAATTCTCACCTCCGACAATCCCGACACGGAGAATCCAATGCAGATAATAAACGAAATTGCTCTTTGCTTTGACGATGAAGAGTCCTATATTGCGATTCCCGACAGAAAGGATGCCATATGCTTTGCCTTCGATATGGCAAGGAACGGGGACATTGTTTTGCTTGCGGGAAAGGGACACGAGCGTTATCAGCTAATAGGAGGCAAGAAGCTACCCTTCTCCGAAAAAGAAATAATAATGGACCTTATTAACAAAATCAGAAGGACTAAATAAACATATAAAAATACCGCCCTTGAAAATCAAGAGCGGTATCGTTTTTTGTTAAATTAAATTTCATCCGAGCCGTCGTCGGGAATTACCTCATTGACTGCCGCGATAGCACATTCGATCATATCGTCGGTGGGTTCAAGAACGGTTATTCTCTGCATCCAAAGTCCCGGAGCAGAAAGAATACGTGTGAACGCATTATCGTGCTTGCCAGCAAATTTGATAAATTCATAGCCAATTCCCATTGTGAGAGGAAGAAGCACGAGCTTAAAGAGTGCTCTTATAGCGGAATTAACTTCCATTCCACCGATATGGGTGGGAATGAGCATACCGATAAAGATACTGATAATGAGCATTACGATAAGGAAGCTTGTACCGCAACGGGGGTGGAATCTTCCCATTTTTCTGACGTTCTCAACCGTAAGTTCAAGTCCTGCCTCGTAGCAGAAGATGGTCTTATGTTCTGCGCCGTGGTACATAAATGTGCGCTTAATGTCATTCATTCTTGAAACAAGTGACATATATGCCACGAGTATTGCGATTTTTAGTATTCCTTCAAAAAATGATTTTAAGAAGATGGATTCTGCAAGGAATGGCAAGAGCTTTGACAAAAGCTCATAAATAAGGGACGGAAGATAGATAAAGAGTCCAACGGAAAGAAGAACTCCGAGCACCATTGCTACAACACCGACAACACCCATAATGCCTTCGCTTTCCTTTTTTTCATCCTCATCCTCAAAGCCCGCAATCTCCGCGCTCTTCATAAGGGATTTATAGCCCGTCATCATTGCGGATACGAAATTGAAAACTCCGCGCACAACGGGAACTTTTTTCAATTTATCAATGAACGTTTCCTTTTTTTCGGTTACGGTAGCCCATTTCTCAAGGACTATCTCACCCTGCGGATTTCTAACCGCCATCGCAGTCATCTTGGGACCGCGCATCATAATGCCTTCAATAAGTGCCTGACCGCCTATTGAGGTCTTTTTAGCGAAACACGCTTTGCTATTTTCTGACATATATACTCCATTCTGCCCTTTTGGGCGATAATTATCTAATAGAGCATTATACATTATATTTGTTAACTGTTTGTGAACAAAACCCTAATTATCGTTACTTTCAAATTTTGATTTATCGAGCACGTTGTTAGCACAGACCAATCGGTTGTTTTGCACCGCTTTTTCAAAAGTGGCGCCCTGCGCGGCGTGAGCGCAAAAAACGCCCTTTTTCTTTTTGCAAAGCTTTTTCTTTTGGGGCTACTTTCTCAAAAGAAAAAGCGGCTAAAGAGTTTTGGTATTTAAAGATAGTGCCACAAACTATAGCGACTGCTCCTCTTTTATCCACTTTTTCTTTGACGAAATAAGCGCAAAGAAAAAGTTCCCAAAAAGAAACGCTGAATACAGGGCTACGCGCCCCGTACCCGCGCCACTGCGCGTGGAGCGCCACCTTTAAAAAGGTGGACGAAACAATCAGTGGGTCTGTGCGAACATAGTGCGCGCTAAATCCAAATTTATCACAAAAGGGACTCAAAATGAGTCCCTTATTTTTATTTTGTTGTTTCTTTAAATGCTTTATAAAGTCTTTCGCTCATTGCTTTGACGGATTCGGGATTTACCTTTAAAATCTGTCGGTCATAGGTCAAAAGTCCGTTGGTCTCGTCCTCAACGTCACTTACCTGTGTATATACAAGTGCGCAAAGTCCTTCCTCTTCGATATGAGGAATTACCTGCTCGTCATAAAGTGCGATAAAGGATTTTTCAAATTCCTCAAGGGATGCATTTGAGCTATATCCATAGGTATTATCAAGGTTAAACGAATGCTCGTCGAGCTTACAGGAGTATCCGCCGAACTCGGAGAGAACGAGGGGACGTCCCTCACGATGACGAAGGCGAAGCTTACGAAGATACACGTGCTCGGAATGAACGTCGCTCTTGGTTTCCCAGAACCATCCCGAAGTTGCATCGTAAACGCGAGTGGGGTCGTATTTCTTGAGCGCTACGTAGTTTTCGTCCGCATCAAACTGTCCCCATCCCTCGTTGAATATTGTATAATAAATTACAGACGGATGGTTATAAAGGAGGTCAATAGTTGCTTTTGAATCTCTTTCAAATGCCGCTTTGCGCTTATCGCTTGCGCCTCTGTCAAACCATCTCTTTATTCCGATATTGGGCAAAAGCGTATCAACAAAATAATGATATTTTCCACTATTGACCATATCCTGAAATACCAGCATACCGTATTTATCGCAGTAATAGTAGAAAAGCTGTGGCTCGATCTTGATATGCTTTCTGAGCATATTGAAGCCGAGCTTCTTCATTTCAAGAATATCAAATTCAAAGCCCTTAGGAGTTGCGGGAAGATAAATTCCGTCACTGTAATATCCCTGATCAAGGAGTCCGTGGCAAAGGATTGGCTCATCATTTAAGCAGATGTATGTCTTATTGCCCTTCCATCTAATTCTTACCGTTCTGCAAGCAAAATATGATTCGATCTTATCATCACCATACTCAAGAGTAAAATCATAGAGGTGGGGGTTATCGGGAGTCCAATGAATCGGATTTTCAATCTTTATATCTATCGAATTGCCGTCAAAGGTATATTCTTTACCCTCAAGGGTGAGCACCTTTTTGCCGTTGGGTGCATCAACATCAATATGCACGGAGTCAAGCGCGGGTGTTATCTTTACGCCCTTGATATATCTATCGGGCACGCTTTCGCACCAAACGGTCTGCCAGATACCTGTGGTGGGAGTATACCACATTCCTCCACGGTCGCGTCTCTGCTTTCCGTATGCCTCTTCAATATCAAGCTCGTCAATCACCTCAACGCGAAGAATATTTTTTCCATCCTTAATATAATCAGTAATATCAAAGCTAAAGGGCAAATATCCGCCAACGTGGTCACCAACGTGCTTTTTATTGATATAAACGTGGCAAATCTGATCGACTGCGCCAAAGTGAAGGATGATTCTGCCGCGATTGAAATCGGGAGCAAATTCAAGATCTCTTTGGTAGATATACATCTCGCCGTCCTCTTTTTGACGGTCGATACCCGAAAGACGTGTTTCGGGAGTAAAGGGCACGTTTATCTTGCCTAAATTTGTTGTCTTTCCGTCCTTATATGCGGAGAACTCCCACTGACCGTTAAGGCAAAGATAGGAATCTCTTTTAAAGCTGGGACGGGGATATTCGTTCCAAGAGGAGCTTGTATCACTCTCAAACGGAGTTACAAGATTTTTATTGAGTACAAAGGTCTTTTTTGCCATTTTTATGCTCCTGCCTTAGAATTGTTTTTCTTTTTTGTGAGTACCAACATAAGTGCAACGGCAACTACTGCCGCAACAAGTGCGCCGAGGAAGATATTCTGATTGGGAAGGAATGAGTAAGTTCCGTCATCATTCAATACTTTATCTGCATCACGAAGAATCCATGCACCGATCTTAGGACCGATAATTCCGGGAACGAGAACCTGTGAGAAAATACGAACGCCCTGGAATCTTCCTGACTTACCCTCAGGAGTCAGGTCTCTTATCTTTGCACCGAATACTGCCATACTTGAAAGATATCCGCTCATCATAAAGAGTGAACCTATAAATACAAGCGCCGTATTTCTGAAAAGGAAGAGGATGATATATCCAAGCATAAGCCATCCGAGTGAGATATAACACGAAAAATTAAATCCCTTTTTATCATAAACCTTACCCCAAAGCGCAGTAACCACGGACGCAATTACAATAGCGGGTGCCATAATGAGAACATAAGTTCCACCAAGTGCAAGGGACTTATCGTAATAAAGAATGAGATAGGGCATAAATATTTGTATAGATATATTGAACACGATAAAGCATCCAAGATAGATATAGAGCAAAAGATTTCTCTTTACGGTTGAAGGCAAAAATCCGTGTACTATATTGCTTAAATATCCACTTTGGCTGGGTTCGATCTTGGGATCTTCAATGATAAAGAAGCCAGCAATACCAATGGCAAGCACAACTGCGCCTATTATTGTAAACACAGTGGGCCAATATGCAGGATTGCCTTCCTTGGGAAGGAGCATAAATCCGCCGAATACCACAAGTATCGCAACAAGGGGCATCATAGAGTTGATTCCCTCTGCACTTCCGCGGTTGCTATCGTCAGTAGAGTCTGTGAGCCATGCATTAAATGCCGCATCATTTGCGCTTGATCCAAAGAAGGTCATAACGCAGTCAAGAATTATAACAAGTGATACACCAACAGTTGCCACGCTCACTGTTGCGGGAATGATGGGCTCAAGAATATCTGCGCGTATGAATGCAAAGCCGAGAATGGAAATACCCCAAAGAATATATCCACCACACATAAAGAGCTTTCTCTTGCCCACCCGGTCTGACAATGCACCGATAAATACAGTTGTAAGTGTTGCAGCTATAGCACTTGCCGATACCATGGCAGCGATATCGTCAGCACTGGCTTGAAACATTTCATAAATAAACACGTTGAGATACATATTCTCAACTACCCACGCCACCTGTCCTATAAGACTGAACAAAGTAAGCGTAAGCCAAAATTTAGAGCTTAATTTGGTCTGCATATTTGCCTCCTAAAGTATATTATAAAATTATTTTAACACATATTATTCTCGTTGTCAACTTTAAAGGATTTGAAAAATTTGACTTATTTGGTTGACAAACAATATTTTTTGTGATATATTGGTAATTAAACGGATACGTTTCAAGGAGGTATATCGGGTGGAACTGAAGGAAGCTTTACTAAAGCGAAGAAGCGTTAGAAAATTCACCGACGAGCCCGTTTGCGACGAGCATATCGAGGAATTATTGAACGCAGCTATGTCTGGCCCCAGTGCCTGTAACCGTTGCCCTTGGGAATTCTTTGTGATAACTGAGAGCGAAACTCTTGAAAAGTTAAGAGGTGCATCCCGTTTTTCAAAAATGAAAGCGCCTCTTGCAATCATTGTCTGCGGAAATCTCTCCCGCGCTCTTCCCGTTCAGATGAGCGCATATTGGATTCAAGATTGCTCCGCAGCCACGGAAAACATTCTTCTTCGTGCTACCGACCTAGGTCTTGGTGCGGTTTGGTGTGGCGTTCATCCACAAAAGCGCGCGGAGCAAAAGGTTTCGGAAATACTTGCACTGAATAAGAATTGGATTCCACTCAATATCATCTGGTTAGGACACCCGGATGAAGAACCAGAAGCACGTGTCCAATATGACTCGAAAAGAGTCCACTATATCAAATAACTTATAAAAAAGGAGATTGCCATGTCTACTAAACTCATTTCGAAAATTCTCATCGCGGTTCTTTGCGTAGTTCTCTCAGTTTCTATCTGCAGCTGCACAGGCGGTATGAACGTTATTCAGCAGGTTAACAACATCAAAAATTTTGCTGCTGATACTGCTGATGTTGCTAAATCTCTTACAGATGACACTATCCCCGTTGAAGAAAAAATTGCAAAAGCTGAAAAGCTTCTGCACCCCGACTCCGGTTTGAGTGTTGAAACCATCAAAGAGGAGCTTGTTAACCATGAGGCTCTTCAGGGTCTTGACCCCAATGCAGGTATTGAAATCGTTACAATGCCCGAGCTTGATGACCTTATGGATCTTATGGCTATGGACGAAAACGGTAACAGCACATGCACAGCTGAGGTAGTTCTCAAGATCGGTGATGCTACATTAATAATCGACGTTACTCTTCTCAGTGACGCTAAGGGTATGGGTATCTCCAGCTACTCAATTACAAGAGAATAATTTACATCCAATAAAAAGACCGAGCGAGTCGCTCGGTCTTTTTATTTGGTTATTTACGGTATTTTAACACCACTGCATATGCAAGCGGTGAAAGTACAAGCAGAATGCAAAGGTAAACAAAAAGATTTCCAATATAGGAATAGATCGTTCTGCCGCTTGAAGCATATACGGTATCAAGGACGTATCCTTCGGTATAAATTGGTATCTTATTAATAACCTCGCCCTTTTCGTTAACAATGGATGTAAGTCCTGTATTTCCACAGTTTACCACATATTTTCTCTGCTCCACGGCTCTCAAGATATTTTGAGCATGGTGCATATTAAGAGCGCGAGAATCGTAGAACCAAGAGTCGTTTGAGGGGATTATTATCATCTCCGCTCCCTCTCTTGCAACGTCTATTCCAAGAGTTTCATAAATCGAATCGAAGCAAAGCAGCGTCCCCACCTTGATAGCATCCTCATCACTTGTTGCTCCAAAGTAAACAGAGCGCTCTCCGGGACTTACATTGGAAAATATATTAATCTGTGTAAGAACCGGAACAATGAGCTCAATAAAATCTTTCATTGGTAAAAATTCACCGAATGGGACGGGACGTCTCTTCGCGTACGAATTAAGCTTTTGGCTTCCATCAGAATAGAAGGTACTCATTGAACTGTGAATCACACCGTCATCCCTATCATAATATGAGCCGAGTGTAATGGTAACACCAAGCTCTTTGGCAAGAGATGAAAAAGTCTTGTCAATGCTTTTATACTTCAAATACGTTCTTATATCAACGGGAAAAGCTCCTTCGGGCATAACTATAAGCTCTGCTCCCTCCTCTGCCGCCTCTTTTATAAGATCCCTATAGGTTTCATACATCTCATAAAGTGTGGCTTGGGTGGATTGGGATTCGAAATTGCCCTGCACGCTTGCAACCTTGATGCTTTTTTGATTTGGTGTGGGCATAATAAGTGCCACTGCGCCGAAAAGCGCATTAAATCCAAAGATTGCTACCGCCGTGAATGCGGCTAACCTTCTTTTATCCACGTTGATAATTGCATAGGCAATCAAGAAGTTTACAAGCACTACAAGAAAGCTCAAAAAGTATGAGCCAAAAAGTGATGCCGACTGCATAAGTATGGGCATCGCGGTCTGCGAGATAGCTATTCTTGCCCACGGAACGCCCGCCCAAGTGAAAGTTTGTGTCCATTCGTTTATGGCAAAAAGAGCTGCTGAAATGGGTACTATCAAAAGATCATATTTTCTGCAAAGCTTCGTTTTAGCAATCTTTGAAAGAGCCACAAAAACAAATGCAGAAAAAACGCTTTGGAGCAAGGAAAGTCCTATCCACGCAAGAGCAACGACTATAATGGATTGGAAATTATCAAGTCCTGCGAAATCGAGAGGATAAAAATAGGCAAGCCAATGGAATGCAACTATATCGTAGCACATATAGAATATAAATCCGTCAAGGTATGCGCTTCTTGCTCTATATACTTCTCCGTTCATTTTTTTAAGAAGCGTGAGAGCCAAAGGAATGAGCGCTAAGTATGCAAATATTCCGATCTCTGCAAAAACTATGGTAGCTCCGAGCAATAGTCCACTCACGGCTATCATAATCCGATTCGGTATTTTATTAAGCAATTCTTTCATTTTTGATCTCCTATATAAAGTCCTTAAGGAACCAGATATCATCGCGAGAGAGCTTGACCTCCCTACCCTTTAGGTAGCCGAGTGCTCCGCTATCATCGTTGAAATCAAATCGCAGACGATAAGCGTAAAGTGCTTGATATTTATAGCCCCTTGCTCTATCCTCCTTATTGATCCCGTATTTACCGTCACCTACAAGAGGATGCCCGATATAGCTCATATGAGCGCGTATCTGATGAGTTCTGCCTGTAACAAGCTCGATTTCAAGCAAGCTCATTCCGTTCCTTTCGGATATGACCTTATATTTTGTAATGATATTTTTAGAGCCCTTTACCTGCTTATCAAAAATCTTAACTTGATTTTTGTCACTATCCTTCAAGAGAAATCCAGTCAGTGTATCCGATTTTTTAGGCATTTTTCCGTGAACTACGCAATAATAAAACTTTGATATTTCATCGTTCTTTATCTTTTCGTTCATTACGCGAAGTGCCTCGGCATTTTTTGCACCGATAACTATACCGCCCGTGTTTCTGTCGATACGGTTACAAAGTGCGGGGGCAAAGGACTGCTCGTTATCAGGATCGTATTCCCCCTTTTGGTAAAGATATGCCTTAATATGCATAATTAGAGTATTATCCTTGCCATCGTCATCCTCGTGCACAAGTACACCGGGACGCTTATTGCAAAGAATGATATTTTCATCTTCATAAACAATCGTTAGTTTTGGGGTAATTGATGCAAGTGCGCTATCATCCTTTTCGGGTGAATCAAAAAATTCGTCCTTGATGAAAAGCTGAACGGTATCGCCCTCTTCAAGCATATATTTCTGCTCGGTGCGTGCGCGATTTACCTTTATTTTCTTTGTTCTGATGTATTTATACATAAGCGACATCGGGAGTCCCTTGACTGCTTTAGACAAAAACTTATCAAGGCGCTGTCCCGCGTCGTTTTTCTTAATTTCAAATTCTCTCATTTTTCTAAAAAATCAAAGCAAGGAGAGGTCAAAACTCCCTCTCCTTGTGCGTTACTGATTAAAGTGTACCGAAAATTCTGTCACCTGCGTCGCCAAGACCGGGAACGATATAGTCGTGCTCATTGAGCTTTTCATCCATAGCAGCGGCGTAGATATCAACATCGGGATGATCTGCCTGAACCTTTGCAACGCCTTCGGGACATGCAACAAGGCACATAAATCTTATATGCTTGCAGTGATATTTTTCCTTGAGCATTGTGAGCGCATCGGATGCAGAACCGCCCGTTGCAAGCATGGGGTCAACGAGGATAACTATTCTCTCCTCGATGTCCGCGGGCATCTTGCTGTAATATTCAACGGGCTTATGTGTTTCAGGATCACGGTACATACCAATGTGGCCAACCTTTGCAACGGGCATAAGGGAAAGCAAACCGTCAACCATTCCAAGACCTGCGCGCAAGATAGGAACTATTGCAAGCTTTTTACCCGAAATGAGCTTTTGCACCGATTTGCAGATAGGAGTTTCAACAACGGTTTCTTCTGTGGGAAGGTCGCGTGTAAGCTCGTAGCCCATAAGCATAGCTATCTCGTTAAGTAACTGACGGAAATCCTTGGAACCTGTGTCCTTATCTCTCATAATTGTAAGCTTGTGTGCGATAAGGGGGTGATCCATAATGTGTAAAGTACTCATAAAATTGCTCCGTTCCGCTGAAATTCAGCATAATTAATTATTATCTTATCTATTATACAACTCTTTTTCTTATTTTTCAAGGTTTTTTGCAAAAAAATCTTTACTTTTATTCTATTTAATGATAAAATATCTATATCATAATTTCAGAGGTAAAAATGAACGGACTTAAACACACAGTCGGTATTCTTACGCTTGGATGCAAGGTCAATCAGTATGAGAGCGAGGCGATTGCCGAGCGACTTACGAATTGCGGCTTTGAAATCAGACAAGCAAGCGATGAATGCGACGCATACATAATAAACACCTGCACGGTAACGGCTGAAAGCGACCGAAAGGCGCGTCAGTTCATTCGCCGTGCGATAAATAAAAATCCTGCCGCTTACATTCTTGTTACGGGATGTCTTGCACAAGTTGATCCCGAGAATATTTCCGCTATTGCGGGAGTTGACTACGTTTGCGGAAACACGGACAAGCTAATAATCGCAGATGCGCTCACTTCCCTTTTTGAAAAGGGAGAAAAAAACGCACACACCGAGATTTTTGTGCGCGATATTGACTCTGCGGGCTTTGAAAAAATGGAGATAAAGCATTTTGACCGCACGCGCGCCTACATCAAAATCGAGGACGGATGTGAAAGCAAATGCACCTATTGCATAATTCCCTATGCGAGGGGTAAAATACGCTCCAAAGCGCCCGAGGAGGTTATTTGCGAGGTAACGCATTTTGTTAAAAACGGTTGCCGCGAGGTAGTGCTTACGGGCATTGAAACCGCTTCATACGGAAAGGATCTCGATGGCTACACATTTGCCGATCTTCTTTGCGAGATTGAAAAAATCGAGGGGGATTTCACAGTAAGATTGGGTTCTCTTGACCCCTCGTGTCTTACGGAAAAATTTGTTGAGAAGATAAAAAATCTCAAAAAGCTTGCTCCGCATTTTCACATTTCTATGCAATCCGGCTCATCCAAAACGCTTCGCAATATGAAGCGAAAATACAATGCAGATCAGGCACTTGCTAATATGGAGCGTCTTCGCGCCGCAATGCCCTCAGTGAGATATACTACGGATATTATCGTTGGATTTCCAGGAGAGACCGATGAGGATTTTATCGAAACTCTTGAGTTTGCCAAAAAAGCAAATTTCCTTATGATTCACGTTTTTCCATACTCCGCGCGCAAGGGTACTCCTGCGGCGAAAATGGGTGGGCAAATCCCACAAGAGATCAAAAAGCAGCGCTCTGCAGAGCTTATTTCTCTTGAAAAGAGTATCCGGGCAGAAGAATTTGACCGAATTTTAGCGCAAAACGGCACTCATACCGTTCTTTTCGAGAGCTTTGAAAGCGGTTTTGCCTACGGGCACACTCCTGATTTTCTTGAGGTCAAGGCAAAGAGCGAGCATCCGCTTCATTCAGAGGTGCTTGATGTGCGCTTGATCAGTCACAACGGAGAAACTTTTTTTGCCGAAATCGTTGACAATTAAGCTTTTTTGTGTTAATATAATTTGTAAATTGAACAGCTATGACAAGAAATAGTAGCATTTTCCCTTTTCTACAGAGAGTTGCCGTTTGCTGAGAGGCGCAGAAAATAAAATGTGAATACATCTTTGAGCTTTGCCCCGAAATCTTGTAGAGTAGGCGGCAACGGTGCGACCGTTATATCGCATAATGAGGAGCTTTTTTTTAAGAAAGCTCGAAGCAAGGTGGTATCACGCTAATTCGTCCTTGGGCTATGCCCAAGGACTTTTTTAATATGTTAATTAAATACACAGGAGATAAAAATTATGAAAATCTATGAAGAACTCGTTGCGCGTGGGCTTATCGCTCAGGTTACAAACGAGGAAGAAATCAAAAATATGATCAACGAGGGTAAGGCGACCTTCTACATCGGCTTTGACCCCACTGCGGATTCACTCCACGTTGGTCACTTTATGGCTCTCTGCCTTATGAAGAGATTGCAGATGGCAGGCAACAAGCCCGTTGTTCTTATCGGTGGCGGTACTGCTATGGTCGGCGACCCCTCTGGCAGAACGGATATGCGCCAAATGATGACGTCCGAAACAATCCAGCACAACTGCGACTGCTTTAAAAAGCAGATGGAGCGCTTTATCGACTTTGGCGAGGGCAAGGCAATCATGGTAAACAATGCCGATTGGCTCCTCGGTCTTAACTACGTTGAGGTGCTTCGTGACGTTGGTGCTTGCTTCTCAGTTAACAGAATGCTCTCTGCAGAGTGCTACAAGCAAAGAATGGAAAAGGGTCTTTCCTTCCTTGAATTCAACTACATGATCATGCAGTCCTACGACTTCTACCACCTTTTCAAGACCTACGGCTGCAACATGCAGTTTGGAGGCGATGACCAGTGGTCAAATATGCTTGGCGGTACTGAGCTTATCAGACGTAAGCTCGGCAAGGACGCGCACGCGATGACTATTACTCTTCTCCTCAACTCTGAGGGCAAGAAGATGGGTAAGACCGCTTCGGGTGCAGTTTGGCTCGATCCCAACAAGACCACTCCCTTCGATTTCTACCAGTACTGGAGAAACGTTGGTGACGATGACGTGCTTAAGTGCATCAGAATGCTTACTTTCCTTCCTCTCGAAGAAATCAACGCAATGGATACTTGGGAAGGCGCGCAGTTGAATACGGCAAAGGAAATTCTCGCTTATGAGCTTACAAAGCTCGTTCACGGTGACGAAGAAGCCGACAAGGCGCAGGCAATGGCTCGTTCCCTCTTCACAGGTGGCGCGGACAATGCTCCCACAGTTGAGCTTTCAGCAGATGATCTTCAGGACGGTGCGATCGATATTCTCTCCGTTCTCGTTAAGGCAGAGCTTGTTCCCTCAAGAAGTGAGGCAAGACGCGCAGTTGAACAGGGCGGCGTGACCGTTAATGACGAAAAGATCACAAATCTTCGCCATTCCTTCAGCGCGGACGACCTTAAGGAAGGTCTTCTCGTTAGACGTGGTAAAAAGAACTTTAAGAAGGTTGTAATTAAATAATTAAAATTGAGGGAGCTTTATGGCTCCCTCTTTTATATAAATTGGGATTTAGCGCGCACATTGTTCGCACTGACCAAACGATTAAAAAAGTTTTTTGGTTACTTTTTCTCAAAAAAGTAACCGCCCGCCGCGTAGGCGAAAAAAAACGCCATTTCTTTTTTGCCAAGCTTTTTTCTTTGTGGCTATTTTGCCAAAGAAAAAAGCGTTACAAAAGGCAAACTATCTTTAAATACCAAGACTTTTTAGCCGCTTTTCTTTGACGAAATAGGCGCAAAGAAAAG
>JBGVNP010000072.1:0-1740 GCA_045125655.1 Eubacteriales bacterium
TGACCTGCTTTCTGTTCTTGTAGGAAAGCGTATAAGTCTTGAGCTGTACCAAGTTTCCAAGATAGATAGGATTGGTCAAGATCTGCTTGACTACCGAGTTCGACCATAGATGATGAGACTTGCGCGTGTTGGGAATGCCGAATTTCTGTTCCTTGTAGTCCGCCGGAGGAAGTAGTCCTTCATCATTCAAGGTCTCGGAAATCTTTTGTGGGCTGATTCCTTTGGCTCTCATCTCAAAGATTCGAAGAACCACACTTGCCGCAGGCTCGTCACGGATAGGCAATCTATTCTCATCATCGCTCTTTACATAACCGTAAGGTGCAACGCTTGCGCGATATTTGCCTGCCTTGGCATTGGATTCAATGACCGCGCGGATCTTCTTTGAGGTGTTGGCGGCGTGCCACTCGTTGAATACGTTCATGATCGGCATCATATCCATTCCCGAGCTTTCGGAATTTGCCGAGTCCACGTTGTCGCTGATGGCGATAAATCGGACGTTATACATCGGGAAGATATAATCGGTGTACTGACCTACCTCAATGTAGTTTCTTCCGAAACGGCTGAGGTCCTTCACGATGATGACATTGATCCTGCCGTTCTTGGCGTCCTCAAGTAGCCTTTGCACCTCGGGGCGCTGAAAGCTCGTGCCCGACCAACCGTCATCGATATAAGTATCCACAACGTTGAAGCCGTTATCAAGCGCGTACTTTTCGAGTATTCGCCTTTGGTTTTCGATGGACAGCGATTCGCCTGCTCTCTCATCATCCTTGGATAGTCTGAGGTATAGACCTGCATCTTTATTAAATTGTTGCTTTGACATTTTTTATATTTTACTCCTTTTCTGTCAAAGCGGCTCGATTTGTATGTGCCTTTATTATATCATAAAAAAGCACCATTGTCCAGCCGCTTTGACTTGTTAAAATGATAACAATTTGTTAAGACAAGCACTTACGCGCTTGCCGCATCCATATCCGCATAAGCGGAGCTTTCTGCGAGCTTCAGAATCACGTCGTCAATGTCCTTCTCTCCGACGTAATGGCTCACTACGGTGTACTTCACGCCGCCTATCTCATACACGTTGGCAACGGCGGTATTATCCTTATACATCTCTCGCATTTCTTCAAGTGTTTTCTTTTTTCTCAAATTTATAACCTTATGAATACAGACATAAATGATGCCGCATTCTCGGTTCCACTCCTGTACTTGAAGATGCGTTTCACATTTATAAATTTTGTCTATAAGCATTTATTCCTTTCTGCCGTTTGGCGTTTTTGTTTGGTTCATTCAATTCCTTCTTTCCTTTTCAAAATTTGTTTTCCTTTCTTACGTTAAATAATAAGGTAGCTAATAGCGGTGTTTCAGCATAGTTTTTCTCCTTTCCTGCATAGTAAAAGAGCCCCCACATTCTCATTTGTGGGGGCAGTATTCAATTTTGTTATCGCTCTTCGCGGTCATCTTTCTTCTTTCTGCCTCTGAGCCAACTCGGTGTAGGAACGGTCTGTTTATTGGGTTCTTGCTTTTCAATATCCGCAGGCGCCTCGCCAAGTCGCTTGGCAACTGCATTTTTGCTTGCGCGGAAGAAATTATCTTGGCAATAACCGTACATATCGGATATGCGCTTTTGCGCTTCTTCCTCCTTCTTCGGGCGGATGCTCATACGCTTTTCGTTCAGCTTTTCTTGGTCGAGATCTGCCGCTTTTGCCTCAAGTGCGCGGTAGGTCTGCAAATGCTTTTGCATTG
>JBGVNP010000073.1:0-10022 GCA_045125655.1 Eubacteriales bacterium
TACAAAGTATCACACAACACGATTTGCGCGGAGTCTTGCCAAATCAGCACAAACTATATGGCTATTGCGCGAAGCTGATTAAAAGGTTTTTGCGCCACTTTTCCCAAAAAGTGGCATCCTCTTTTCTTAAACTAACTTTTTCAACAGCTCGTCAAATCAAAAATTGAAAGTACAAAAACCGCCATCCGCAAGATTGGATGGCGATTTGATTTTTGATATTTATTATTTGAAGGATGGTGCGTGGGTTTCGCCCGTTGCGAAGGTATTAGGACCCGGATTGGAGAGCGAAAAGTACATTTTCGCCGCCTTGGTAGTGCCAAAATCGCGATTTGAGCCCGTTTCCTGAACCTTATTGAAGGCATCTCGGAACATCTGGTTGTGCGCCTCCTCGCGATTGAGAAGAAAATCAATGGTTTCTCTGACCTTTTTGTCCTCAATCTGACGGTAGAGATATTCATACACCACCTTCGCTCTCTGCTCGGACGCGATATTGGAGAGCAGGTCGGCGCAAAGGTCTCCCGTTACTGTCACGTAATCGCCTGTCCATGAATAGCCCGATGAATTTATGAGCCCGGGATTGAGTCCGAGGATAACGTGGGATTGGATCTCGCCCGCCTGCACCTTGCTCGCATCAACGTCGTGACCGTTGAGAAGATTTATGGTCTGTGCCACCATTTCCATATGTCCAAGCTCCTCTGCGGCTATATCGAGAAAGAGGTCCTTGATTTCGGGGTCCTTAATTCTAAAGCTCTGCGACATATACTGCATTGCCGCCTTTAGCTCGCCGTTGCCGCCGCCAAGCTGCTCTTGGAGAAGTACGGCATACTGGGGGTTAGGCCTTTCAACCTCCACGGGATGAAACAACTGTTTTTCGTGTTTGAACATATTTACCTCCGATTTTTGATTTCACATTTAGTATTCACCAAATCGGAGAAAAATATGTTTTTATGCTTAAATTCTTCTTATTTTTTGATTTTCCTTTGCCGGAGTGCCACTCTTGTAGTTTGAAATTACCCAATCTACCTCTTGCGCGCTCTCCGTTGAGAAAACAAAATGCCTGTTTGTGATGTGCGCGCCCTTCAAATCTAACTCGCGATCCGCCATATACGTGGGGGCGCTGTTATAGATGACGTTTCGATGCTCAAGCTCGCGAAGGACGGGGAAGGACACACCGCGTCTGTCGGTGAGAGCCGTTCTGCCGCTCTTGCAATCCTCGCAAGAGCCAATCTCACTTGAAACGCATTTTTCAAGGAGCATAAGTGGTATTCTTCCATAAACTATTGCGGCTATATCGCCCGATATATCGCGCATCTGTGGGAGTGTCAGCTCGGGGGAGAGAAGAACATTCTCAACTCCGAGTTTTTCGAGCTTCGCAACACTTTCGTTATTATATACGTTGAATCTGAAATCGCCGTGAATCTCGAAACCGTGCTTTTTTGCAAGCTCGAGTGCGCCGAGATTACCAACAAGCGCATATCGCGCGCCATTTTTCTTTGCGGCGGAGAGCATTTTTTCTATATTTTCTCGCTCACTGTCCAAGATCACGGGCGGAAGGATGATTCCGTCACATTCACCGTGATAGGACTGAAGCGGAAGATAAATTATATCGAAATATTCCTTTGCGAGAGGCGTTATCTGCTCCGCGGAATAGAAACGCGCGCTTTTTTGCTCCTTCTTTTTGCCGTTCGGCATCGCGGGGGAATATTTATCAAATCCGCGCGCCTGTGATTTGTTGCTTTCGAGTGCCTTTTCAAGCATCTCGCATGCCTCACGACGCAAGGAATTGAGAGCGGAAACGGGTACGATGATATTTTCATCGACCGTTGCGCTATAGCTTTCAAGCTCAAAGCGAGTCGCGCCGAATTTCGTGAGATTTTTTTGAATATTTTCTGCCGAAAGCGGCGCGTTTATTGCCATCTCGGGCCGATATCCGTATGCGGTCACGGAGATGTCTGCACAAGTCAGTGTAAGCTCCATTGGCGCGCCGATTTTAATAAGTGCGCGAGCGGAGATGCCCAGCTTTTTCGTGGGAAGCGCGTCCGTTTTTTCGCTTGAATAGAGCGCGATCCTTGAGAGCTTTTTCTGCTCGTCGCTTCTGATTCCGAGCATTTTGGAATCTATTTTTCTATCGAAATAACCTGTGGTAAAGCCATCGCGCGAGAATATCTTCGCAAGACTTGCAAGCTCATCGGGAGTGGCATTTCTGCCCTCGTCAAGCAGGGTGCGGAAGGCACGAACAACACCGAAAACGTATTCGGGGGACTTCATTCTGCCCTCAATTTTGAGCGAGTGAACACCGCACTCGATGAGGTCGGTTATGTGTCCTGCGAGGGAGAGATCTTTTAAGGAGAGGGGATAGCTCTCGTTTCCGTTTAAATCGCGATAGGGGAGTCGGCAGGGCTGGGCACATTCGCCTCGGTTTCCACTTCTGCCGCCCACAAGGGACGAAAAAAGGCACTGTCCCGAATGGCAAACGCAGAGCGCGCCGTGGGTGAACATTTCTATTTCGATGGGTGAATTTTTAACAAGGTACTCTATGTCGTCCTTCGGCAGCTCGCGAGCGCAGACCATACGCGCAAAGCCGTGCTTTGAAAGAAGCTCCGCCTGCGCGAGATTATGTCCCGACATTTGTGTTGACGCGTGCAATTCAAGCTTGGGGAGATGACGGTGGATCGCCTCCGCGCCGCCAAGGTCCGCAACGATGAGCGCATCCGCGCCTGCGAGGTGAACAAATTCCGCAAAGCGAAGATAATCGACCATTTCCTTGCCGTGAACAAGAGTATTGAGCGTGATATACGCCTTTCTGCCGCAGGAGTGGAGCAGCTCTATTGCTTGCTTTAATTCTTCGTTCGTAAAGTTTTTGGCATTGATTCTCGCATTAAAATCGCCGCCGCCGAAATATACTGCGTCAGCTCCACCTGCGATAGCCGCCTTGAGCGCATCAATCGAGCCCGCGGGGGCAAGTAGCTCGGGGAGCTTTTTGTCCGTTCTTTTTCCCGTCGGCTTGATTATAGCGGATATATCTATTTTTTGCTCGGGAGCGGGCGTGATATTTTGTTTTTTCTTAAAATTCAAAGCCCCGCTATCGCGCGAGGACCTTGAAAAATTACGGCTTTCGCCCTTATTTTTGATGCCTCTCGATTCGGGGCGTTGATTTCTTGTATTCTTCATTAAAATAATTCCTTAAATATCGTCAAAGGAGATCATATCGAACATCGCTCTGACCTTCTTTTTTCTTGCTTTTGCGTGTAGCTTTTCCTGCTCCTCAGTTTTTGGGGGAGTGAGTGTTTCTTGCTCGGTTTCGTCTATCTCCTCAAGGATTTTATCAACTGCATTTGTTACCTTTTCATCGGGAGCTTCCTCAACGGATTCGATTACCTCAACGGGCTCGATAACAAGCTGCTCGTCTGAAAGTCTTTTGCTCGATGACTTTTGAGATGAGAGGTTGAGGGACGCGCGGAGAGTTTCTATCTCGCGCTCGAGCAAGGAGATCTCTCTCTGAGCAAGCTCGTTTTCAACTGAAAGACGGTCGATCTGCGAGTTTGATGCCTTCAAGCTCTTTTGAAGCTCGATCTTTTCCGCGCAATAATCGAGGCAGAGAAGCACTGCCGCATCGGTGCGCGAGCAGCTTCTGCTATGGAGATGTATCTCCCTTATTCGTCTGTCAACGATGCCGACGATGGAGTCTATCTCGTCCTTGGACATCTCTGTAATTATATTTATCTGTGAATTTGCAACCGTGAGTGTATATTTCTGCTTCATAACTTTAAGACCTCCTGATCTAATTTGTAAAAAACTGCTTTTTGCTCTTGAAAAAAATGCAACAAAGTAGTATAATAATTATATCTATATCAATTATAATACAAAAATTGAATTTTGAAAAGAGTTTTGTATCATTTTTTTGAAAAAAATATTATTTTTTAGAACGAGAGGCACTTTTTTTGACAAATTTACTTATAAAATTATTCATAAAGGACGCAGATGATCTTCAAAACAAGCGCGTGCGCGAGAATTACGGCACTATGACAAGCATTGTGGGCATCATCGTCAACTTCATTTTGTTCGTTGGAAAGTTTGCCGTGGGCACTATCTTTGGCTCGGTGGCGATCTCGGCGGATGCCATCAACAATCTTTCGGACGCGGGCTCATCCTTTATTTCGCTTATCAGCTTCAGAATATCCTCAAAGCCAGCCGATAGGGAGCACCCTTTTGGACACGCGCGAATTGAATATATTGCATCCATGGCGGTTGGTGTTATCGTTTTGTTTATTGGATTCGATCTTTTAAAGGAGTCCTTTTTCAAGATTCTTTCGCCAGAGCCGATGAAGAGCAGTACCATTGTTCTTGTTGTGCTTGTCGCGTCGATTCTTGCAAAGCTCTGGCTTGGACTTTTCTATCACGGAGTGGCAAAAAAGATCAACTCTGAGCTTCTCAAGGCGGCGGCATCGGATAGCTTTTCCGACGTGCTCTCGACGGGCGCGACCCTCGTTTCCGCACTTGTGTGGATGTTCCTTGAGCTCAATATCGACGCTTTCGTCGGTCTTGTTGTTTCCGTGTTCATTCTCATCGCGGGACTTAAAATACTTAATGAAAACAAGAATATCATTCTTGGTGCGGCGCCCGATCCCGAGGTGATAGAGATCATAAAGAAAAAGGCGCTCGCAGATGATAGGATAATCGGTATTCACGATCTCATCGTACACTCCTACGGTGCAGGCGCTACTATCGCGAGCTTTCACGCCGAGGTTGACGGCAAGGGCGATTTCTTTGAGGCGCACGACCTTATCGACAACATCGAAAAGCAGCTTCTCAGTGAGTATAATATCGCGTGCACCATACATATGGACCCCATCGTGACCGACGATGAGCAGATAAATTCTCTCAAGTCGCGAGTGGAAGGCGCAGTGAAATCGATAAATTCCGATTTCCGTATCCACGATTTCCGTTGCGTTGCGGGACCTACTCATACAAATCTTATTTTTGATATTGAAATTCCCTTTGAGGAAAAGCGCACAAACAGAGAGATATGCGCGCTTGTTGAGAATGCTGTCAAGGAACTCGACGGCTCGTATTTCGCCGTTGTAAGTATAGATAGGGTTTGATTGGGTTATTTTATTAGTGGTTGGTTTGTGTTCTGATGATGGAAATGCTCGCTCTTACCCTGCGCGGTTGTTTCGTCCACCTTTTCAAAAGGTGGCGCCCCGCGCATAGCAGAGCCACGCGGCATAGGGGTTTCCCGAAGCGAATGCAATGAGCTTTTGGATTCCGTATTGAGCGCGGCGGCTTTTCAAAAAAACACAATCTCAACATAAGCTAACTGTTTTCGCAAACCAAATATTTCCACAAACATTAAAAAAGCAGAAAGGGGGAACAAGGCATGGGAATTGAGATAGGAATTGATCTCGGCTCGGCTAATACGTTAATATATCTTAAGGGTAACGGCATCATTCTGTCCGCGCCGACGGTAATTTCGATAGATAAGACCACGGGCAAGGACCTGTGCTTTGGCTCGCAGGCAAAGAAGATGCTTGGCAAGACCCCAAAGACTATAAAGGTATCCCGACCCGTGAGGGAAGGGGTTATTGCGGATATGGACGACACAACGCTCCTTATCTCGCGCTTGCTTGAAAAGACGGAGCTTGTTTCCTTCTTTTCGCGTCCCGATGCTTACGCGTGCGTGCCCTCGAAATGCACCGAGGTTGAGCGTCGCGCGGTACAGTCCGCGATCTACGATTCAGGAACAAGGAACGTAACTCTCGTTCACGAATCCCTTGCCGCCGCAGTCGGAGCAGGACTCAAGGTGCTTTCCGCCAAGGGCTGTATGGTGGTCGATATTGGCGAGGGAACGACTGAAACGGCAGTTATCAGCCGCGGTCAGATAGTGGTGACGCGCTCGCAAAAGGTGGCGGGCTCACATCTTGATAGAGAAATAATGAACTATTTTTATAACGATCGCCGAATTGAGATCGGTGAGCTTACCGCAGAGCGACTCAAGATAAAGCTCGGCACGGCTATTCAGAAGATGGATAGGGGTGAGCAACCAGTTTTCGGAAGAAATCTCAATAACGGCATGGCGATCGCGACGACGGCTAACAGCAAGGAGATATTCTATGCTATCAAGCCCGCGCTCTCTTCGATTGCCAATCAGATACGACTCACGCTTGAGGCAACTCCCCCAGAGCTTGCAAGTGATATTTGCACAAGCGGTATCGTTCTCACGGGCGGCGGCGCGCTTCTCCCCGGACTTGCCGAATACATAAGAAACGAGTTAAGAATAAACGTTGTGGTTGCTCCCAAGCCGCTCGAGTGCGTTTGCACAGGCGTTGGAAAAATGCTTGAGAGCGAGGGCGAGCTTAACAAGATTCTTTACAAGGATTAAAGGGCGGGGGAGCAAATATGATATTTTCGTCAAACGAATTTCTGTTTGTATATTTGCTCCCCACCCTTATTTTGTATTTTTTATCTCCGCCGAGATTTAAAAATCTCGTTCTGCTTGCTTTAAGTCTTGTTTTTTACGGATGGGAAAAGCCGTCTTATCTTTTTCTGATGGTGCTTGTCATCATAGAAAGCTATGGCTTTGGACTATTAATAGAGCGGGCGAAAAGCGAAAAAGCAAGGCACGCACTAATGATTGTGGGCATTTCACTGTCACTTCTTGCGCTTGGAGTATTCAAATATGCCGATTTTATTATTGGCGCGCTTTCAAAAATTCCGATATTTAACACGTTGCGACCCTTGGGAATCGAGTTGCCGATTGGCATCTCGTTTTACGTTTTTCAGTCGGTTTCTTATATAATCGACGTCTATAAAAATACGGTGCGCGCTCAAAGGAGTATTGTGGATTATGGCGCGTACGTTTCGATGTTTCCACAGCTTATTGCGGGTCCCATTGTTCGATATTCGGATGTGGAGAGGGAACTGAAGCACAGAAAAAGCTCGGTGTTTTCAATTCACGGCGGCGCGCGCCGTTTTGTGCTCGGACTTTCAAAAAAAGTCTTGCTTGCCGACACGGCGGGCGCTCTTTGGGAGAGCATAAGGGACGTGCCACGCGATGAAGCGAGCGTGCTTCTTTTATGGCTCGGCATAGTTTTGTATTCGTTTCAGATATATTTTGATTTTTCGGGATATTCCGATATGGCTATAGGTCTTGGAATGATTCTCGGATTTCGCTTTCCCGAAAACTTTGATTACCCATATATTTCAAAAAGTATTAGTGAATTTTGGCGCAGATGGCATATCACTCTCTCCTCGTTTTTCAGAGAATACGTCTATTTTCCACTTGGCGGAAACCGAAAGGTAGTTGGGCGAACAGTGCTTAATCTCTTTGCCGTGTGGCTCTTGACGGGACTTTGGCACGGCGCGGATTGGAATTTTTTGCTTTGGGGATTTTATTATTTTTTACTTCTTGTTGCCGAAAAGATCTTTCTTGGGAAACACCTTAAACGCGCGCCGAGTTTGGTTGCACGCGGATACACCTTGATTCTTGTTGTGATTGGGTGGCTCATCTTCTATTTCAAGGGCAGTCAGGGTGGATTTGACGCGCTCGCGAGCTATTTTTTAGGGATGTTTGGCTTTTTGGACGCTCCGTTTTGGAACGGCGAGTTCGTATATACGGTTGTGAGAAATCTTATTCTTTTGATTATATTGATCATCGGATGCACACCGATCCCAAAAAGGATTTTTGCGACCTTGATGGCGCGCGCAAAGGAAAAGAGAAGCGAAACTGCTCTTGCTCTCGCGCTTGATATGCTTACGGTCGTGCTTTTTGCTTTGTGTATAGTCTATATTTCATCGTCGGACTACCGTCCGAATATCTATTTTGAATTTTAAGGAGGCAGAATAATGGAAAATTTGGAGAAGAAGCTCTTTACGAAGAATGACGCTTCCTTTGTTTGCGCGCACTGCGGAAAAGAAGTGAAGCCGCTTGGATATTCCTCGCGCAATCACTGTCCGTTCTGCCTTTGGTCGCTCCACGTGGACAACAATCCCGGGGACAGGGAAAACACCTGCTGCGCACCGATGGAGCCGATCTTTGCAGAGGTCGATCCCAAAAAGGGATTTGTTATCGTGCACAAATGTACCAAATGTGGAGAGATAAAGCGCAACCGCGCCGCGCACGAGGCACGCGTTCAGCCGGATAATCGCGCGCTCCTCATCAAGCTCACGGCGGGGCAGAGGGGATAAATAAAGCTATAACGGGGGGTATTGAAAAATAACCCCTTTTTATTTTTAAAAGAAAACTGTGGCGGTGTGTTGGTGTTTATATTTTTCGTTTGCTATAATCGTCTAAAAAAGTATTGTAAAATTAAATAATATATGATATAATTATATTGGAAAACTGTCTAAACCACATAAAGAAAGGAAAATATTATGGAAATTAAAGACATTCTCTCAAAGGTTGACCACACTTTGCTCGCTCAGGGCGCTACTTGGTCTGAAATAAAGGCAATTTGCGATGACGGTATGAAATACGCTACCGCATCCGTTTGTATTCCTGCTTCATTTGTAAAGCAGGCAAAGGAATATTGCGGCGACAAGCTCGCAATCTGTACGGTAATCGGCTTCCCCAATGGCTATAGCACTACCGCCACAAAGGTTTTTGAAACCGCGGACGCTATTTCCAACGGTGCGGACGAGATTGATATGGTTATTAACATCGGTTGGCTCAAGGACAAAAAATATGACGAGCTTCTTGCCGAGATCAACGCTATTAAGGATGCTTGTTCAGGCAAAATATTGAAGGTAATCATTGAAACCTGCCTTCTCACCGACGAGGAAAAGGTTAAAATGTGCGAGATCGTTTCCGAGAGCCGTGCGGACTACATCAAGACAAGCACGGGCTTCTCAACTGCGGGAGCAACACGTCACGACGTTGAGATATTTGCGGCAAACGTAAAGAACGGTACGCTCATCAAGGCGGCGGGCGGAATCGCGTCCATCGCGGATGCCGAGGATTTTATCGCACTCGGTGCGTCACGTCTTGGAACGTCAAGAATCGTAAAAATCGTAAAGACAGGAGAACAGAATAATGGCGACAGCTCATATTAAAGCGGAAATAGGCGATTTCGGTAAGACCGTGCTTATGCCCGGCGACCCTCTTCGCGCAAAATTTATAGCAGAAACATTCCTTGAAAATCCCGTACTTGTGAACAACGTTCGCGGTGTTCAGGGATACACGGGAACGTACAAGGGGGTTAAAATCTCCGTTATGGCGAGCGGTATGGGTATGCCCTCGATCGGAATCTATTCTTTCGAGCTTTACAATTTCTTTGGTGTTGAAAATATTATGAGAATCGGTTCTGCGGGTGCTCTTACAAACGATATTCAGCTTCGTGACATCGTTATGGGTATGGGTGCTTGCACAAACTCTAACTTTGCTTGTAATTTCAATCTTCCCGGCACATATGCGCCCATTTGCGATTTTACAATGCTTCGCAAGTGCGTTGAAAGTGCGGAAGAGCTTGGACTTAACTTTAAGGTTGGTAATATTCTTTCATCCGACACATTCTACCGCGATGCTCCTCTTCGTGAGAACGGCGCTCTCCCCGACTGCGAATGGGGTGAGAAAATGGGTGTTATGGCGGTTGAGATGGAGGCGGCGGCTCTCTATATGAACGCGGCTCGCTACGGCAAGCGCGCGCTCGCAATCTGCACCATCTCCGATAATCTTATCACACACGAGGGCTGTACCGCAGAGGAAAGACAAAACTCCTTTACCGATATGATGACCCTCGCGCTTGAAACCGCGGTTAAGCTTGAGAATATTTGATAGGATATTAGTGAATTGGGATTTATAGCGCACTATGTTCGCACTGACCAAGCGATTAAAAAAGTTTTTTGGTTACTTTTTCTCAAAAAAGTAACCGCCCGCCGCGCAGGCGAAAAAACGCCATTTCTTTTTTGCCAAGCTTTTTTCTTTGTGGCTATTTTGCCAAAGAAAAAAGCGTTACAAAAGGCAAACTATCTTTAAATACCAAGACTTTTTAGCCGCTTTTCTTTGACGAAATAGGCGCAAAGAAAAG
>JBGVNP010000074.1:0-1572 GCA_045125655.1 Eubacteriales bacterium
TAGGTCTTCACGGCAAAGGCGGTGGGTATCGTTTGGGCAAATCTCCCGATGATATCACGGTAGGCGAGATCCTTCGCCTGTCCGAGGGAAGTCTCGCTCCCGTTTCCTGTCTTGAAAGTGATGCCGCGCCTTGTAAGCGCGCTTCGGAATGCAAAACGCTTGCCATGTGGACAAAATTTTATGAAATGACAAAAGAATAGTTTGATGGCATTACCATTGCCGACCTCATGGATACCGAATTTGGCAATGATTATGTGATTTGATCCTTTGGATGCGACGCATCTTGCGGATTACTTTCCATATTGACCATTTGCGCGGATAGAAGCAGAAGAAACAGTCATGTTTGATCATGGCTGTTTTTTTTGTTGTCCTTCTTCATGTTTGGAAAAGCCTTTTGTTAAAACGTACAAAATTGCGCGCGGCTATATAGGCGATTTGTTCAATGTCTCTTTTTTGAAAAAAGTCTCAAAATACTATTGACAAATTTGGAAAATCGTGCTATAATTCCACCAACCTACCAAGTAGATGGGTGTAGCAGAAGAGTGAAATGAAAACCTGACTTGAGAAGCTCATGAGAGCAGATTATCGCATGTCTTGAAAAAGCAAATTGCTTTTGCCAAAAAATTGAAAATATAACATTGGACTCAATTGCAAAGTGAAACGCACGGATAGACAGAAGATGGCTAAACCCAAAACCTTGAAATAGCTAATACAAGCTACCATTGCAATTCACTTTACAACAGATTTTAAAATTTATTTATCTTTCGGGGAGAAAGTCAATTTGGCTTTCTCCCCTTATTAACAGGAAAGCAGGAAACGGCTGGAATGTCAAGGGCGGCGAAGCCGTTCATTTAACCCTTGACATTTCAGAAGTTTTCTGCTACTTCGTTTTATGGTATAATTTATACTGCAGCGAAGGATATCGTTTCACCACAAAGCAATATCCCTCTTATGTGCTGCAGGGTATCCACACAAACTCTAAAGGAGCTTGATACCATGTCTAATTATATCACATACGAAGAAAGAATGGAAGTGGAAAACTGTCTTTTCAACGGAAAATCTTTTGGCGAGATCGCAAAAGTTCTCGGAAAAGACCGCTCTACCATTTCCAGAGAAGTCAGAAAACACTCTGTTATTGAACGCTCCGGCTATGGAGCAAATGGCTACAATGCTTGTGTGCATCGGGACGGTTGCACCAAAGTCCACGTGTGCAGTGGGAGCTGTACACGTCAATCACTGAAATATTGCAAGATGTGCAATAGCTGTAATGACAATTGCCCCGACTTTGAAGAACAGATATGCATTACAAGATTCAAGCCACCTTACGTCTGTAATTCCTGTCCCGAGCGTAACAGATGCACCCTTGAAAAAACGGTATATTACGCAGCCAAAGCCCATGCAAAGGCGCAAGCGCATATCTCTGAATCTCGCAAAGGTGTGATGACTACAGAGCAAGAAATGAGCCGTCTGAACGCCTTTGTAACACCGTTGATCTTACAGGGGCAATCTATTCACCAGATCTACGTCAATTACGCCGATACGCTTATGTGCAGTGAAAAAACACTTTACAAT
>JBGVNP010000075.1:0-4634 GCA_045125655.1 Eubacteriales bacterium
GTATTGAACATATCAATCATAGGAATGTTGGTTCTCATCATTCGGTTGGCAAGAATACGTTTAGTGGGATTAACAGAGGGGCCGCCAATGGGTTTCATATTTTCGTTAAGTGCAGGCCCTTTATCTCTCGGCTCACCTGAGCCGTTGAATATACGGCCTAATAAATCTTCACTAAAAGATACACGCATTTCGTGACCGAGAAACCGCACTTCATCTCCTGTAGAAACACCCTGACCTCCGGCAAAGACCTGCAGAGAAACAATATCTCCCTCGATCTTATTTACCTGAGCCAACGACTTGCCAAAACGTGTATTGATCTGTGCCAATTCTTTATACTTGACGCCGTTTGCTCGGACAGTAATAACGTTACCAGTAATGGATTCTATTCGATTATATACTTTGTTCACGTTCAGTCACCATCCTTTAATAGTTTTTCGACCGTTGCGGCCAATTTACCGTCACCCTGACGATACAATGCATCAATCTCGGTTTCTGCTTTTTTGAAAGCTTCACTCTCAAACTCAGTATAGTTCCAGTCAATAAATTTCTGACGCATACGGTTAAAGAAGCTACGTGCGTCATCTTTGTTTCCGACAGCGTAACTGCTACCCAGAACATATACCAACTTATCGGTAACATAGCGTTGACGCAATCTTCCACAGTTTGCCTCAACCAAGTCGAAAGAGTTCTGTTGCAGATAAACAGCATCGAGCATTTCGGATTTTAAATAGGTAATGTAATCTAAAAGGGTAGTACCTTCTTCACCGACAACCTTCATCATAGAGCCGATCTCGTCACCTTGATGAAGAATGCCTTTACAAAACTCCAATTTTTTGCTATCAATAACGCTGTTATATTTAGACCAAGAGATAAGCGGGTCAATGGCAGGATACTTTCTTGCATCCGAACGTTCACGGGAAAGACCGTGGAATGCACCAACAACCTTTAAGGTTGCCTGTGTTACAGGTTCTTCAAAGTTGCCGCCCGCGGGGGATACGGTACCGCCGATAGTAACGGAACCGGTACTGCCGTCAGGTAAACGGACATAGCCTGCTCTTTCGTAAAATGCCGCAATATAGGATTCCAGGTATGCAGGGAAAGCCTCTTCACCGGGAATTTCTTCAAGTCTGCCTGACATTTCACGCATCGCTTGTGCCCAGCGAGATGTTGAATCAGCCAACATAAGAACATGAAGTCCCATTTGGCGATAGTACTCAGCAAGTGTTACCGCAGTATAAACCGAAGCTTCACGGGATGCAACGGGCATTGAGGAGGTGTTACATATAATAATGGTACGCTCCATAAGTGAACGCCCTGTTTTGGGGTCAGTCAGTTCGGGAAACTCAGTAAGAGTTTCAACAACTTCACCTGCGCGCTCACCGCAAGCGGCGATAATAACAATATCGACATCCGCATATTTTGATGTGGTATGTTGCAATACCGTTTTACCTGCGCCAAACGGTCCGGGAGTACAATAAGTTCCACCCTTTGCTACGGGAAAGAAGGAGTCAATAAGACGCACCTTGGTTTCCATTGTTTCGCCAGGTGCCAATCTCTCACTATAACATTTTACCGCACGTTTAACAGGCCACTTAAACGACATAGATACGGGTATTTCGCGGCCTCGTTCATCGGTTAAAACCGCAATCGTTTCTTTAACGGTATATTCGCCCTTATCGGCAATGGATTTTATCGTATAGTTTCCAAGCAGATAAAAGGGAACAAAAATTTTATGTGTAAACGGGCCTTCGGGAACTGTGCCGATATATTCGCCTGCACGAACAACGTCGTGGGTCTTAGCAGTCGGTGTAAATTCCCATTTCTTTTCCAAATTCAGTCCGTCTGCATAAATTCCTCTTTCCAAAAACCAGCCTGCCTGTTCTGCTAAAACAGGAAGCGGATTTTGGAGTCCGTCATATATCTGACCGAGCAATCCGGGGCCGAGATCTGCCGAAAGCATATCTCCCGTAAATTCAACACTATCCCCACATTGAATACCATCGGTCATTTCATAAACCTGCACTTGAGCAACATTGCCTTTTATACGTATAACCTCGCTTTTAAGGGCGGTATCACCCACAAAAACATAGCATATTTCGTTCATGGAAACATTGCCGTCAAATTCCACTGACACCAAGTTTCCGTTTATGCTTACTACCTTTCCTTTATTTTCGGTCATTGTATTGCCTCCAACCTATCTCCATTTAATATGGAGGTATAAATATTTTTGTATGCTTTTTCTCCGGTTTTCGTGTCAAACTGCCTTATGCGAAGAAGCAGCTTTAATTTAAGTCCGTAATAGAGGATATAATCCTCCGAAAAACTATCCATGGGTCTTAGCGTTTCTAATATTTCTAAACGGTAGCGGTTTAAATATTCTTCCGCTTCCATAGGGTTTTCCATCTCTGTTGCCACACTTGCCGCTTTGACATATTCCACAGGGAAAATTCTATTTTCTGTATCAAACATTTTTTTCATTTTGTCTGCCCGAGCTTTACCAAGAGCGAATCGAAGATTTCTTTCACTTTCGTTCCAAGCATCAATCAGAGCAGATCCTGTAGTCTCAACAGCTTTTGAAGGCGATAAGGTGAGTTTTTTCATAGCCTCCTGCAACCTTTTTCCTAAAAAACGGTTGCAAAGCTCTGCAAATCGCTCTTCAGTGATCGGAAGCGGAGTATTTTCGCTTATCCCATCAAGAGACGGCAACTGCGATATTAAATAATATTCAGCCATAATTATTACTTCGCCTCTTTCAAAAGCTCGATAACCTTCGGGCTAAGGTAATTTGCAAGCATATCCACAACCGCTTCAGCGGAATAATCATAATATGCGCTACCGTCATTTACAGCAATGCGGAAGCCGCCGTCAAAATTATCATTTCCTTTCAGCGTAATACCCTTAAGCATTTTATCCTTAAGAGCCGATAGTAAGGTTTCTTCTAATTTATCAAGGTCTTGAGTATTCAGAATTACTGCGATATCTTCTGCATCGGGATTATTTGCCCAGTTCTCAACAATGCTGATAATCAGCCCTGCGAATGCATCTGATGAATATACAGCATTTACATTTTCACCAACGATGGCTTTAAGCTCTCTCGCCACGCTTTCTCTGAATGAAATCAACAGATTGCGCCCTGCCTGACGAATGGCATCTTCGCTTGATCTCACCATACGCTCATTCTCTTTTTTTGCGTTTTGCATAATTCTTTCTGCTTCTGTTTGAGCATTCCGAATGATTTTTTCAGCCTCATCATTTGCAGCTTTTAATATAGCCTGTGCCTCTGCTTCTGCAGCTTCTACTCCATCTTTTTTGATTTGGTCAATAAGTTCTTTAAGTTGTATTTCCATTATGCTCTCTCCTTTATGATATAAATAAAACCATTCAAACAGATTTAACTTTACAAAGAATATTACTTTAGCTTTCCAAGCTTTGCGGTATTTGCGATAACGATAAGCGTCGTTTCCACATCAAGCATTTGCTCGGGATTGATATTTACGGTGACTTTCTCGCCTTTCTTGATTGCAACGATATTGAATCCGTATTTTTTACGGAGATTTAATTCAATCAAGTTTTTTCCGCACCACTCGTCCTTCACGTCGATCTCGACCATAGATACGTCCTTCGACAGAGAGATCATATCAATAAAGCCCGAGCTTAATAGGTTCTTGGCAAGGCGGATGCCCGACTCGTTTTCGGGAAACACGACCTGATCCGCGCCCACACGGAGCAATATCTTTTGGTGCATCTCATTGGCGCATTTTGCGATAACGGTTTTAACGCCTGCCTCCTTGCAAAGCGTGACAGCCATAACACTCGCTTCAAGGTTACTTGCCATACATACAATGACCGTATCAATACTTCCAATCCCGAGGCGTGAAATGACCTCGGCATCGGTCACGTCAGCGCACTTGCATACGGGCAGGTATGCCGCTGTATCGTTGACGATTTTTTGGTCGGTGTCAATTGCTATGACCTCCATGCCGTTCTCCACCAGCTCGCGCGCTACGGCTGTACCGTATCTTCCAAGTCCGAAGACTGCGTATGTTTTCTTTGCTTTCATTGTTCTTCTCCTTTATCCTATACTGATATCTTCCGTCGGCTCGAAAATCACGTTTTGACTTTCATTCTTTCTGCCAAGAGCCACCGCAAGTGATATGGGGCCGACTCTGCCGAAATACATCGTTACGATGATAATTAACTTTCCAAACGTGTTAAGCGTCGCTGTTAGATTACGTGATAGACCGACGGTTGCCGTTGCGCTGACCGTTTCATAGACCGCATCAATGGCAGAAGCATTACTCGTTGCCATCAAGAGAACGGTTGAGGTAGCGCAGATGGTGAGAAACGTAACCGCTACGGCAACCGCTTTTTTTACCGAGTCCTCGGAAATACGACGACCAAAGAGTGTTGTGTTATTCTTATTTCGGATCGTAGCGAATGCCGAACAAACAAGAACGGCGATAGTGACGGTTTTCATACCGCCTGCCGTTCCCACGGGTGAGCCACCGATTAACATCAAAATAATAGACACGGCGGTAGAGGCATTTGTCAGATTTTCTTGAGGAACGGAGGCAAAGCCTGCGGTTCTCGTGGTAACCGATTGGAAGAAGGAAACTTGAATTTTATCGAATAAG
>JBGVNP010000076.1:0-2431 GCA_045125655.1 Eubacteriales bacterium
ATAATAGAGAGGTTTGCAGGCAAGGGTCAAAAAGACCGAGGAGGACACAAAAAGTAAGAAAAACGCCAAAGCAAGAAGGCATTGAAGCGCCGTGTGATACCACTTTCCTTTATTCATATTGATCACTCCTTTCACTATCAAAGTATAGCATAGAACCTGCCTTTTGTCAAGAAAAAGAGGAACCTTGCGGTTCCTCTTTTGATTTTTATGTATGATGGGCATATCAATGCTCTGCGGTGAAAGTCCGCTGGGAGGTAGTTACCGACCAACCCGAAAGCGACTCCCAAGGTTCACATCGTGAGGTGTAGGCGAGAAGAAGGGATAGCGAAATCGTAGCCTGACGGACAGAAACTCGGTACGAAGGCGTAATAGGCGGATAAGTTGGCATAAGGCAACGAAGTCCAAAAGGTAACCGTAACCCTATTGCGTAAACCGAGCAGGTAGACGAGGAAAGAGTATTGGTTTATCCCATGAGGTCTCGCAGGCAGAGAAATCTGTAGTAACAACGAACTGCGAGAAGTCAGCAGAGGTCATAGTACCAAGGGAAAAAAACTTGGGAAGGACCGAACAATTCAAATTGTCGAATTGGAATGTATGTTCCGAATATCTGCCCGACGGAGTGTGAAACCGAAGCGTATTTGAGGGGAAGCACAAATAACATAGGGTGAAAAAAAACGTATTCGGAAGCGGAAAGGAAAGGAGACAGACTATGTCGGAAATGCTTAAAAAGATACTGAGTAATGAAAACATCGAAAAAGCCTACAGACGAGTTTATGCAAACAAAGGTGCAGGCGGAGTCGACGGAGTTACGACCAAGGATCTTGAAACATATATGAAAGCAAATTGGAAAGGTATCAAAGAACAAATCCGAACGAGGACTTACAAACCGCAACCCGTGTTGAGAGTAGAGATACCGAAACCGAATGGCGGAGTAAGGAAACTCGGAATCCCCACGGTAATTGACAGAGTAATAGAACAAGCAATAACCCAAGTATTGACCCCCATATTCGACCCATCGTTCCACGAAAGCAGTTACGGTTTCAGACCAAACCGCAGATGTGAGCAGGCAATTGTAAAATTGCTTGAGTTATTCAACGATGGATTTGTATGGATAGTGGATATTGATCTTGAGAAATTCTTTGACAATGTACCGCAAGACAAGTTGATGAGTTTTGTCGGGAGAGTGATACACGACGGAGATACGGAAAGTTTGATACGGAAATATCTCAAGGCGGGTGTTATGAACCGAGGCAAATACGAAGCAACTGATGTAGGCACACCGCAAGGTGGAAATTTATCACCATTGCTCAGCAACATTATGTTGAACGAGCTTGACTATGAGCTTGAACGTAGAGGACTCAACTTTACGAGATACGCAGATGATGTGGTAATCGTATTGAAAAGCAAAGCTGCGGCAACAAGGGTAATGTATTCCATAACCGATTGGATTGAGAGAAAGCTTGGATTAAAGGTGAATGCAACTAAAACGAAAGTTACACCTCCGAGTAAACTCAAATATCTTGGCTTTGGCTTTTGGAAAGACAAGGAAGGTTGGAAGGCAAGACCTCACGAAAGCTCGGTGGAAAGGCTTAAAAGGAAACTCAAAGCACTGTGCAAGAGGAATTGGAGCATAGACCTAACAAACCGAATTAAGAAAATTAACGAGGTAAGCAGAGGTTGGATAAATTATTTCCGCATAGGCTCAATGAAAGCTAAGCTTCAACGCATTGATGAACAAATGAGAGTAAGAATGATAATCATCATTTGGAAGCAATGGAAAACAAGAGCCAGAAGAGTATGGGGACTCCGAAAACTCGGGATTGACACGCTACAAGCAATCTTAATGGCGAGAATGGGTGACAGATATATGGTGGTTGCCCATAATCCCATTGTCAAGAAAGCAATTTCCAAAGAAAAACTGACCAAGCGAGGCTTAGTCAGTCTTTCGGATTACTACCTAAAGGTAGCACATAGTTGATTTTGAATTGAACCGCCGTATGCCGAACGGCACGTACGGTGGTGTGAGAGGTGGATTCGTTTCCGCCTACTCTATTTATGTATCCGATGTGTAAAATAACGGGGGGACAAACGGGGGGCAAAATGAAGGACGTAAATTCTCACACTAAATGCAACTTCTAAATTGCACTGTTGCATTTACTTTGAGAATTTACTTGCAAAATGAAGGAGCGTATCCCTTTGCAAGGGAATGTTGACAAACCGAAAGAAAAGTGGTACAATATAAAGGACTATAGATGAAAACGACCTTTTCGGTGTGAAACCATAAGGAGGCTATATGAATAAGAAAATAAAACTGATCCTGACCCTTGTGATCGCCCTGCTGATCGTGGGTCTGACGGCGGGTATGGTGGTGGCACTGGTGAATCAGAGTGCCAAGGGCACGCAAAGTCCCGTTTATTCCACCCGTATGATC
>JBGVNP010000077.1:0-6761 GCA_045125655.1 Eubacteriales bacterium
GCCCACCTCAAGATTAGATATCCCTCTAGACTTGATCTAGTAAGGGCACTTGAAGACTACGAGTTTGATAGGTCAGGGGTGTAAGTGCAGTAATGCATTAAGCTGACTGATACTAATAGCCCGAGGGCTTGAACCTTCCAAGGTATCAAGCGTTACACAATTACTTGAGTTTCACCACTCTTCCTTCTATCTTCTTTATTCGGTTTTCAATGCTCAATCGAGCAAACATCAAGCACCTGATTTCAGGTGCTTTTTTATTTTGCTCTTTAGAAAATAAATCGTGATAGCAAGTGCCCAGATGACGATTACTGCAGGGCAATGGCAGAACTCACCTCGTTCAGCTTCACGGCGAAGAACCTCCACGACGACGCGCCCGATAGCCTTGCTATGCTCACCTCGTTCATCTCCGAAAGACCGAGGGTTGTCACCGTGGCGAAAAGACCGTTTTAGTATATTAGCGCTCACCTATGGTGGGCGCTATTTTTATATTGTTGACAATATTAGAAAAATATGGTATAATGTGCGCGTAAAATCCCGACGGGGTTAAACAGGAGAATAATTATGGCAAAAGTATGTGCGGCTTGTAATAACAAAATCGGCTTATTTCGTTCTAAAACTAAAATTTCTAATGGGTATGTTTGCAAAAAATGTTTGAAAAAAGCAGGAATTGCAAATTTTGAAAACTCGTATTCTTTCACTTGTAATACTGCTAGAGAGATGATTGATAGAAGAATACCCTTGGTTAAATCCTTTAAGGCAACGAGAAAATATGGAACTATACTTCAAGTTGATGAGAAGAATAAAGCTTTCAAAATTCGAGGACAATTATTTGAATACTCAAATCTGCTAGATTATGAATTATTAGAAGACGGACAAGCTCTGGCTATTGATAAAATTGGCATAGGAGAAGCGGCTGTTGGAGGATTGCTGTTGGGTGGAGTAGGCGCTCTTGTCGGTGCTGTGGCGGGCACAAAAATTTTGGCGGGGGTGTGTAATTCTATGGAATTACATCTTACTTTTAGGAATGCACATATCAATACAATTGTTATTCCGTTTATTGCCGAAAGAACAAGTAAGAAAAGTGATGAATATAAAATAGCACAAAAAAATGCTCAATCTTGTATTACGGCTTTAAAGATTATTACTGATCATAATACATTCCAAAAGCAACCTGTAAACGCTAATGTCAATGTAAATGTTAATACAACTATTACAGCTAACAATGAACCTAATAATGCAAATTTGTCTGGTGCTGATGAAATCATTAAATATAAGACTTTGTTGGACAGTGGCATAATTACTAAAAAAGAATTTGAGGCGAAGAAAAAGCAAATTTTGAATCTATAACATACGACAACTTAATAGCGCTCACTTAATAGTGGGCGCTTTTTTGTTACTTCCCACTACCCGCGCCCACTCCCCGATGCTTCGCATCGACCCTCTCGCCCCCAGAGGGTAAAAGTTGTTGATGTATAATTGCATTAAGATATAAGTAATAAAACGCTATATATGTTTAAAGTTGATTTGTATTCAACATTTTCCTTTGTATTACTTGACTTTTCTCTTGCCTTTGGGTATAATAAATATAATATGGGGGTAGTGTTTATCCCAAATAAATTTTTGTGAGGAAAATATGAACGAAGCAAGAATCAAAGAGCTGAAGAACATTGCCAACAAGATAAGAATTGGCATTATTGATGCGACGCATGCGGCAAAGTCGGGGCATCCCGGTGGATCGCTTTCTATTGCGGATATTTTGACTTATCTCTATTTTGAAAAGATGAATATTGATCCCGAAAATCCGAGAATGAAGGGCAGGGACAGATTTGTTCTCTCCAAGGGTCACACGGCGCCGGGTCTTTATTCCGCGCTTGCAAACAGAGGATTTTTCCCCGTGGATGATCTTCTTACGCTCAGAAAAATTGATTCCTACTTACAGGGACACCCCGATATGAACAAGATCCCCGGTATTGATATGTCTGCGGGCTCATTGGGACTTGGCATCTCCACTGCTTGCGGTATGGCGCTTGCGGGAAAGATCGACAACAAGGATTATCGGGTTTACACGATCATCGGTGACGGTGAGAGCGAGGAAGGTCAGGTTTGGGAGGCGGCTATGTTTGCGTCCCACTACAAGCTCGACAATCTTTGCGTTATTCTCGATCTTAACGGTTTACAGATAGACGGACCTATCACCGAGGTTATGAATCCCACTCCTCATGACAAGAAGTTTGAGGCGTTTGGATTCCACGTTATAACGATAGACGGCCACGATTTTAACGAGATCGAGGCGGCATTTGCCGAGGCGGAGAGCGTTAAAGGTCAGCCCACTGCGATTATTGCAAAGACTGTAAAGGGCAAGGGCGTTTCGTTTATGGAAAACTCAGTATCTTGGCACGGTGCGGCTCCTAATGATGAGCAGCACGCTGCAGCGATCGCTGAGCTTAACACAAGATTTATTTAAGGAGGGCGCAGGACTATGGCAGACGTTAAGAAAATAGCAACGAGAGAAGCTTACGGTCAGGCACTTTGCGAGCTTGCTCCCAAATATGATTTCGTAGTACTTGATGCCGATCTTGCGGCAGCTACAAAGACGGGAATGTTTAAAAAGCAATATCCCGAAAGATTTTTTAACTGCGGTATTGCCGAGGGCAATATGATGAGTGTTGCGGCGGGTATTGCTTCAACGGGTAAGACTGTATTTGCAAGCTCCTTTGCTATGTTTGCATCGGGCAGAGCATTTGAACAGGTGAGAAACTCTATCGGTTATCCTCATCTCAATGTTAAGATTGGTGCAACTCACGGCGGTATTTCCGTTGGAGAGGACGGTGCAACACACCAGTGCAACGAGGATTTTGCGACTATGCGCTCCATTCCCGAGATGGTTATTATCAATCCCTGTGACGGCGTTGAAGCAAAGCAGGCAGTTGAGGCGGCAATTTTGCACGACGGACCCGTTTATATGCGATTTGGAAGATATGCTCTCCCCATTCTCAACGGAGATGATTACAAATTTGAGCTTGGCAAGGGCGTTTTGATGGCTGACGGCGCGGACGTGACTCTCGTTGGAACGGGATTTATGGTCAGCACCTGTCTTGAGGCAAGAGAATTGCTCAAGGCGGACGGAATTGACGCGCGTGTTATAAATATTCACACTATTAAGCCCATTGACAAGGATATTCTTGTTAAGGCGGCTAAGGAAACGGGCGCTATCGTTACCGCAGAGGAGCACAATATCTACGGCGGTCTTGGCTCTGCAGTTGCCGAGGTGCTTGTTGAAAATTATCCTGTTCCCATGGCAAGAGTTGGTGTTGAGGACACCTTCGGTCGCTCGGGTACAGTTCCTGCGCTTATGGAATATTACGGTCTTACTGCCGAGAATATTGCCAAGCGTGCAAAGGAAGTTATAGGCAGAAAATAAGATAAGAGGTAAATATGCGTTATTTCAAGAACAAATTTTTCTTAATAGCACTCACCGTGGCGCTTTGTCTGACGGTTTTTTCCGTCGTGCTTTCCGCATCGGGACACGCTTGGTTCTTGAAGGATGCGCTCAACGTTATTTCGATGCCGTTCAGGGCGGTATTTAACTACTGTGCGGACGGACTTGCAGGATTTGGCGCATATTTTACCGAATTTGACCGTATTTCTGCGGAGAACGAAAAGCTCAGACAGGAAAACGAGGAACTGAAGAAGCTAAAGAGCGACATTGAGGCGCTTAAGGGTGAAAACGCTTGGCTTCGCGATTTCCTTGAAATAAAAAATTTCAACACGACCTTTGAATTTGCCGATGCCACTGTTATAGGCAAGGGCGCGGGTGCTTCACAGGGCACGTTGACTATCAACAAGGGCTCGCTTCACGGTATTGAAGCGGGAATGACCGTCATCACAGGGCAGGGACTTGTTGGCAGAATCCTTGAGGTCGGACTTACCTCAAGTGAGGTTATCTGCATCACCGACGTATCCTCGTCCGTGGGTTCAGTTATCGAAAGAAGCGCGCTCATGGGCATCAGCGAGGGATATAGCGCGGGGCAGTGCCGATTCCTCTACACCACGGGACTCACAGATTTTGAGGGCGTTAAGGTCGGGGACAGTGTTCTTTCAAGTGGAAAGGGTAGCATATATCCATACGGCTTGCTCATAGGCAAGGTGGTTGACGTTAAAAAGGACGATGCAAGTCGCTCACTCATTGCGACGATTGAAACGGCAGTGGATTTTGAAAATATTAGCAGAGTGATGATTATAAAGTCATTTGCGGTTGAATAATATGAAAAAAGAAGAAAAAAGAAAACAGATAGCACTTATTATTGAAGAACTTAAAAAAATATATCCCGAAGCTACGTGCGCGCTTGAATTTGACGGCGCGCCGTGGAAGCTTCTCGTTATGGGAAGGCTCTCCGCACAATGCACTGACGCGCGCGTGAACATTGTTTGCAGGGAGCTTTTTGCGACTTTTCCGACCTGTGAGAGTCTTGCTGCTGCAAGCTATAAGGAGATAGAGGAGATAATTCGCCCTTGCGGTCTTTTCAGAACGAAGGCGAAGAATATAAAGGACGCGTGCAAAATGCTTTGCGAGGATTATGGCGGAGATCTACCCGACGATATGGATGAACTGTTAAAATTCCCCGGAGTTGGGCGCAAGATAGCAAATCTTTTGCTCGGAGATATATTCCACAAGCCCGCTATAGTAGCCGATACGCATATGATAAGGATCTGCGGTCGTTTTGGAATGTATCCTCAAAAGCTCAAGGATCCTCACAAGGTGGAGATAATTATGTCCGAGCTTGTTGATCCCGACGAGCAGAGTGATCTCTGTCACAGGGTGGTGCAGTTTGGTAGGGACGTATGCACAGCGCGCGCGCCAAAGTGCCAAGAATGTCCCATAGCTCATCTTTGCGAGATGGGAAGGAGTGTAAAAAATGTTTGAGAAGAATATAACCTTTATCGGAATGCCCGGAGCGGGAAAAAGCACGGTCGGAGTTGTAGTTGCGAAGATGCTTTGCAAGACCTTTATAGATGCCGATCTGCTCATTCAACATAGGGAAGGCAAGCGCCTTAGTAAAATAATTGATGAAATAGGAAACGACGGATTTTTAAAGCTCGAAAATGACGTGTTAGCTGAATTAAACGTACATAACTGTATTATTTCAACGGGTGGTAGCGCCGTTTTTGGCAAGGATGCGATGGAGCATCTTAAAAAGATCTCCACCGTGGTTTATATAAAGGTGCCGTACGAAACACTTGAAAAACGACTTGGAAATCTCAAACGCCGCGGTGTTATTTTTGAGGAGGGGCAGACCTTGAGGGATGTTTACGACGTAAGAACTCCTCTTTACGAGCATTATGCGGATATTACTGTTGAAAGTGATGGAAACAAGGATATTCAAGAAATTGCTGCAGAGATAGCAGAACATTTTGAATAATATTCAATATTTTAAATAATTATCGAAAGGGGGCTTTTTTGTGCCGATAAAAAGAATCACGATGTTTAAACGCTTGCTTGACATAAACAGTAGCAGAACGGGTTTGATTCCGCCCAACGCGGGAAAGCCCTGCTTTGAATTTTCATCCAATGAAAATAAGATGCCGTTGTGCAATCCTGAAAGCGAGGGAGTATCCTCACGCGATATAGCCGACTTTCTTGAGGAGCTTTATGCGGACGAAACTCTCAATATGCACAACGTTATTATCGCGCGCCACGGCAGGATACCTTGCGAGGCGTATTTTGGAGCGCACAAAAGCGGTATTTGGAAGGCGACCTTCTCGGCGTGCAAGAGTGTTGTTTCGATAGCCATAGGTATGCTCATCGACGAGGGCAAGCTATCGTTTGGCACAAGACTTGAAGAAATATTTCCCAAGGAAACGAAATCCATCACCAAGATGAGAGTTAAAAATGTTACCGTTTATCATCTGCTCACTATGAAAAGCGGAATGACCACACTTGAGGAAACGGGGGCGATGAACGAAAGTGAGCTTTTTTCGGCGTTTCTCAACACGCCCTTAACTCACGACCCCGGCAAAAAGTTTTCGTATAACAGTACAAACACCTATATGCTTTCGTGCATAGTAAAAAAGGTGAGCGGAGAGGGGCTTTCGGATTATCTTGAATCAAGACTTTTTTCGCCCCTTGGAATTAAGGACTATTATTGGGAAAAGAGTGCCGAGGGAATTGAATTTGGCGGATGGGGACTTTACATCTCACCCTGCGATTTTGCCAAGATTGGCTTGATGCTTATAAACGGCGGCACGTGGAAGGGCAAACGTATTCTGTCTAAAAAATACGTAAGAGAAGCCACAAGGATGCACGCGAAAAGCAATGATTCGGATTACGGCTTTAACTACGGACTTCAGATGTGGGTGAATGCAGACGGAGATCAGTTTCTTTTTAACGGAATGCTCGGACAGAACGTGTGGTGCTTTAAAAAAAGCGGTATAGTTATTGTGAACAATGCGGGCAATGATGAGCTTTTTCAGCAAAGTAACTATTTTGCGCTCGTCAAAAAATATTTTGATAAAGAATTTCCCGATGAGATGCCAAAGCATTTTGTGGATCATATGCACCTTGAGCACGTTCTGAAAAGGATTGCAGTATGCCGTAATTTTGCAACGCTTACGTCTGCGGAGCTTCAAAAATATAAGATGGGCTTTTTACCCCACGAATGCCGTGAACTTGACGGAAAAACACTTGTTTCCACTGATAAGAGAATGGCGAGCGTTGGCATATTACCACTCGTTTGGCAGGTAGTTGAAAATAACTACGCACA
>JBGVNP010000078.1:0-11577 GCA_045125655.1 Eubacteriales bacterium
TTTCAACGCGCAATCTGCCCTCGCCATCATAGAGATACTGGGTTCTGAGAAGACCGTTCACTCCTGTTTTAACCTTTCCGCTTCTTATGCCGTTTGCGTCATAAACAAAGTTTATGGTAGTTGAATACTTTGCGTACTTGGTGAGCAATCTACCTCTGCCCCAAGTAAACGTAGCTCCCATATAGCTTGTGGGGTTGCCGCATGCATCGTAAACGATTGCATTTCCGTCAAAGCTTGTAAGCTGGTCCTTCCAATCGTTACCGTAAGAGTAGTTATATACCTTGGTCGGTTCTCCAAGCTCTCCTGTGGTGTAAACGTATTCATTTTTGGATACTATATTTCCACCTACATTATACACAAACGTAAACGTCTTGTCAAGACTTTTATTGTTTTCTCTAATAAGTCTGCCAAGGTTATCATAAACGTAGGTGTTTTCACCGTAGGTAATAATGTTACCGTCTGCATTATACGCCACGTTGTCTATCTTTTCGAGAGTGGGAACGTTATTAATTACCTTGTGGATATACATCTTTTCAATATAACCCGTCGTGCCCTCGGTTCCGCTCGGAACGTAGCCGAACGTACGGATATATCCCGTTCCGTTCTCGGCAGTGGTTATATAGCTCATTCGCTTCAAAGCGTCCCTGTTATAGGTTACGTCTATTGAAGCTCCGTCAACACTTACTGTTTCATTGGTTACTCTGTCGGAATGGCTGTTTTCGTATTCAAAGCTATTTTCAATAGTCTTGTCGCCATTGGTGAATACGGTCTTTGTGGCTCTGTCAAAGGCGTCTTTTTCAACAATACCCTCGACCACGTTTCCCATCTGCGTTTCCTTGAGTGCTCCAAATCCATCGTAGAAATACTTTACTCTCCTGCTCGCGGTGTTATCAATAAACACGCGGAGCTTGCTGCTTTCGGATATTTGCAAAGAGCTATCTGTGGGAGAAACAACAGTATCGGGAATACTCTCTACAGGATAATCACTATAAATATATGCACAAAGCTGGGTTTCAGATTCGTTCTCGATCTCAGTTACCTTGATAAGTCGGTTATACTTGTCGTAATACTTCTTTATCACCGCACCGTTGGCGTATTCGGTTACAGTATTAGTTCTTTCGCTATCGTAGTTTATTACTTTTGACAGAATCGAGTTGCCCTCAACCTTGATATTGTTGACGTTGTTTCTCTCGTCGTAATCAAACGTGATAGCGGTGCCATTATGCTCCATTCCGCAAACAAGGTCGCCCGTGTATGAAATATCATTCTCATTCATACCGCCAACGTTTGCCTTAAGCTCTATGAGCTTTTCACCATCGGGAGTGTGTGTATAGTAGATGTACTGACCGTTGGGTGTTATTTCGTTTGTTAAGATATGATCTTCGTTGTACTCATAAGTTTTGGTATATTCCGAATCATATCTCTTTTCCGTAACACCTGTGAGATTGCCGTTCTGATACGTTTTGGAAACGAGAATATTCATGGTCGTATTGGTAGTGGGGAATGTCTTTTCAGTCAAAATCTCACCAAAATCGTTGTAAGTATATTGAACAACAACGTTATCCTCGTTTTTGCTTTCAATAGGACGCATATACTCATCATAATCCTTCGTAGCATAATAAAACTCGATCGGATTGCTATTTACCTTTGTAATATTGCTTGTTTTGAGCAACCCGTTAGAAAAGCTTGAGGCCTCCGCGGTGGCAAACACCGTTTTGCCAATACCTCTTGTCAAGTGACAGCATTTTACATCATCAATGCTCTTTGTAACGGTGCCATATGTGAGATTGGCGGCACTCACCTCTGCAAGCATATTCTCACCCTCATTATACCAAACGTTAAAGTTATTCGGATTCTTGAGTCGGCTGATTGTTGTCAGCAAGTAGTCTTTAAAGGTGTATCTGACGTCGTTGCATTCTGCGCCGTCGCACACCAATTTGAGCTTGTTCTTGTTCAGATACCATCTTGTTGTTTGATCTTCTTCAAATTCATCGGCATTATCATAAAAATCGGTGATATATTCCAATGTTGTGTGGCTCTTGGTTTCGGTAATAAACACTTCGGATAGATCCACTTCCGCCTGCATATTCTTTATTTCCAATGTTGCAATCAAATTATTCTCGCCGCACGGCAATTGGATCTTTGCACTTTGAACCTGGTAATCTCTTTTTTTGTAATCAAAATAAAGAGTTGCAAAAGTTTTGTTGTTTGTATCCTTTAGAACAAGAGTAATGGATTTATCCTGATCGCTGCCCAAACTACTGCTTTTGATCTTCGCTTTCGCACTAAAAATGTAGTGAGAACCCATATTTTCAAGAGTATTTACTGTTTCTGAATTACTGTTAACACTCTTTGTTGTAAGAGTTGTTGATAGAACCGTAATGCTTTGCTGTCCGCCAAAATCGAATATCGTTCCATTGCTTTCACCGCTTTGTACATTTGCAAAATCAATGATTCTTGACATATATTTTTCATAGTCGTTCTTGCTTCTGAAACGCATATTGCTGAATTTTCCGGAAGTATTATATTCTCCAACAAATACGGTTTCGCCGTTTTCTGCAAACGTATACATCGTTATGGTGTAAGCTCTGATTCTACTTTCACTATTTCGAGTTTTATGAATTAAGGTTTCAAGCACTCTATAGTCAAGAAAATAACAATCAACAGGCAAACAAGCAGAATCTTTACATATATAGTTCTTTACTGCCTTGACAGCGTGGGCATCGCTATACTCAAACACTGTTTTTTTCAAAGAGGCGCTATCTGTTACTTCGATCAATTCACCGTTATCATTGTATTCAAAGATATATTCATCTCCGGATAACACGTAAAGAATATTTTTAACCCTTTCATTTTCCAGTGTGATTCTAACAAGCTCCTCTGATCCGTGCAATACGGTGACGGCATTGCTTTCGTAAGTGAAGGTATAGGTCTCGGACATTCCGTCAGTAACCGTGTTGATTCTACCGTTGGCGTCGTAAGTCACAAAAGTTGTGATAGGTGAGCTACCTTTGATATGATTAATTCCGACAAGACGCTTATTAGTATCAAACGTATAAGCTGTATTCTTGCCATCCGAGATTGTGTATTCACCAGAATTTTCTGTAAGGAAAAGACCGTTTTTGCCGCTTGCATCATATCTCACCTCAAAGTTATTACTCGAGGGTTTGAAAGTTCTATACATGTGTGCACCGTCAAGCAAAGTATAATTATACTCATCTGTTTTCAGTGTCTGTGCGTAATTAAAGGTCCAACCCTTAATGCCTGTTTCAATACCGTTAGGTGAGCTTGTATCACAGTCCGCAGCATTATATGTCATAGATAAACCCAACGGCATCCTTTTGCCCTTACTCTTAAAAAGATTTTGTGTATAAAAAAGCTTTCCGTTCCTTGTATTAATAGAATACAAACCCTTTGTACCTATACTTTTTTCAAGTTTGGAAACATTTGGAATAAAATCATCATCTTCAAGATATTCCACCTCCAGAGTTGCGCCTGTTCTATATACAGAACAAGAGCTCTGCATTTGGTTTTGGATAATGAGTGATATGGTTTGCGTTTCACAACCGCGCAAGCAACTACTAATATCGATTACTCTGTGAGTAATATTTCCGCTCGAATCGGTTCTGGCATCCATGTATGCAAACGGGGGATCCAGCATAAGGTTTTCTCCATAGTAATTTGAAACTTGAAAGCCTGACCTTGTTCCTGTTTTGTTTGTTAACAAAAGCAAAACTCTTTTTATACTTTTGAATTTTTTGCCAGGTGTTATAGATATATCGCATCGCATTTGTCTCGTACTATCACAATACGCTGTATTTCCAAGGATAGTATCACCACTACTTTTATCCACACTAAATGTATTAATAGAATAGGCTATGGGCCCATCTGTGGGTGGTGGCTGGATGGGATCTAATGGTAAAATAAGTCCCAAAGCTCGAGCGTTTTCCTGCTCATTGGTATTTGTGTTTTTGTTATTCATATTATTTTTCCTTTCTAAAATTTATTTTTACACAACAAAAATAACTTCACATTGAGTCTTGTGCGAATACTCAATGCTGCTTTGATACAATCATATAACCACCTCCTTAATAATCGATGTATCGATCATTTCTTTTTGAATTGAATATATAGCTGACTGGCATAAACCGTAGCACCTGCGACAAGAACCCCCTGTGTAATTGATACAAAAACCGCGCTGACTACGTCCTGCCAATTACCTATCTCACTTCTGGAAAGCACCCACAAAGTAGATAATAAAATGGATATAATCCCTAAGAGCAACGGTATATTCTCGTCGGGTACATTACTCTTCTTAATTCCAAGTCCCGTAAAATACAAAACAGGAATAAGAACAAGTAATTCGGGTTTGATAAAATTAATTACATCCTCCAATTCAATCACTCCTCTCTTTGAATATGCCATATCTGGTTCATCATTTACAAAAAAATAATGAATATTTGATTTTCGGGTATCTTGTGTGTATATAATATACCATTTTTGGTTCATTGTCAATACAAAGTTAGCTATTTTTGGAATATTCTCCATAGCGCACAAATATTTTGTTCCATTTTTGGTAATAATTCCCATTGACTTTTTGAACCGATTATGGTATAATATTAAAAACAAAATAAATAAGGAGTACTATTATGAGTACAGTAGTAACAAAAATAAAAGAAGCCCTCAAAGAAAATAGAATGTCAGTTCGTGAGCTTGCAAGACGCTCTGAAATTGCCCAAACGACAATGAACAGATATCTCACAACTGACACTGAGATCCCCGTAGGCAAGCTTGAAAGCATCGCTAAAGCTCTTGGAGTTACTCCCGGATATCTTATGGGTTATGGAATGGATGTAAGCTACGCAAGCAAGCTCGTAGGTTTAATTAAGCCCATATCAAAGCAAAAGCTCCCCATCTTAGGCAATGTTGCCTGTGGAGAGCCGATATTTGCAGATGAGAGCCACGAGAGTTATATTGAGGCCGATAATGATATAGATGCAGATTTCTGCCTTGTAGCCAAAGGGGACAGCATGATAAATGCTCGTATTTTTGATGGAGATATGCTTTTTGTAAAATCGCAGTCTACAGTTGATAACGGCGATATTGCAGTTGTGCTTATTGATGATGAAGCTACCGTTAAAAGAGTATATATTGAACACAACAACGACAACACTGTTTCCATGCTCACTCTTATTCCCGAGAATCCTATGTACAGACCCATGAGATACACTGGGCATTCTCTCGATTCAGTGCGTATTCTTGGAAAAGTAGTTGCGGGGCAGTATAGGATAAGATAATTAACATAATAATTTAGAATTATTAAAACAAAACTAATGATAAATTGGAGGCATAATGAGCTTCGAGAAGCAAACCTACTTTAGTTGGGATTTAAAAGATTTAGACGAAGATCAAATACCATCATTGGATTTACCCGATGTCAGTATCGATAAATGTTCTGTCCCTAAGGACGGCGGAAAATATATGGTTTTCTACGTTAGCGCCAAGATGGAGGTTCGTCCATCTGTGTGTAATGTATGTAAAACTCAAGACTCTATGATCAGTGACGGAAACGGATCCCCAAGATTGCTGCATGATGTTTCTCGTAACAACTATAGGGTAGATATAGCACTTTTGCCAAAAAGATTCAAATGCAAAGAGTGCGGTGCCAAAATCACCCCATCTTTGAGAGGTATAGAAGAAAACAGACAAGCAACTTCGCGTTTAATGAAATATTTACAAACAGAATGTTTCCTTCAGTCGCACACCGCTTTAGCAGAACGCAGCGGGTTTTCTACCGAAACTATTCAAAATATTATGGATGAAGAGATTGAAAAATATGAAACAAACCGTAGGCTCAATCCATTGGAAGCTCCTCGTGTACTCGGAATAGATGAAAAGCACATTGACAAGGTCATGTGCGGTACATTCGTTGATGTGGAAACCGGTCGTTTGCTCGACATGGTGGACAACAACAAAGAAAGCACTATGAAAAATGCGATAATGAAGCTTAAGCATTGGGATACCAATATTAAAGTTGTCACAACCGATATGAATAATGCATATCTTCGGTGGTTACCAACTTTTCTTCCTAATGCCACAATGGTAGTTGATAAGTTTCACGTTATGCAGGATGTTCATAGAAAAGTTAAAGCAACCAAGAAAAAGCTTTATGAATACAGAAAAGGTCTTATTAAGCAAATAGATGATCCCGAAGAAAGAGTTAGGCAAAACACTATATTGCAAATGCTCAATTCAGACAAAAGACTATTTGACTACGGACTTGATAGCATTGTAAGGGATGAAAACTCCGATAGGGCATTTAAGTTGCTCACCGTTATGGAGGAGTTTCAAGAGTTTAAACTTTTAAGAAAATTGCTTTATTTTGCTGAATTGATGTATCAACAAAAAACGATCGAGGACGCCACTTCCGTGTGGAACGAATGGATGTACTGGTTGCCTCCATTAAAGAAGAAAGAATACGATGAATGGTGTAATTTATATAGTGTTCCACCTCTATTCGACGAATTTCAAAGTTTGCTAAGGCCCGGATTTCAATTTTTTAAAGCATACATACTGAATTATTTCAGACCGGGTTGCAGACATACCAATGCTGCCACGGAAGGTGTTAACACACTCATTGAAAGAATCAATCGTGACGGCAACGGACTAAAATTCAAAAATCTTCGTGCTAAAAGTCTATACGCTTCTCTTATTCACGAGAGAAAACAATATGGGATAGATATGAAGACGATAGAGGCATGGGTTCCCAAGGTTCATCTTGCGGGCACTTGGGGTTTGGATCAGGAAGAACTTGTGTATAAAGATGTTTATGAATTTACGGAGACATCATATAACTTCAACATTGATCCTGTGAATATCTTTGGAAATAACGATGAGTTGCTTGATATCATCACTATGAAAGTTGTGAATGAAAAAACAGACACCTTTAACATAGACACTGAAACCATTATAGGCCGTGCTCAAACTTTTTGGCAAGATTTCGAATGCTATTTTGACGATATTGAATAAAACACAAAAATAGGGACCGGTTCTCGGTCCCTGTTTCTATTCTTCCATAAACCAGTCTTTGGGACGTCGTATAGGCAACTGTAGTAATTCTTCCAACATATTTACAGCATCCCAATGGTTCTTGGTGGGGTATAGAATCAATGTATCGCGCTTATATGATAAAAATTGTTTTGCAATTTTGAGGGTTTCTTTATCACCTATCTCTTCTAATTGCGTGATGAGCTTGATGATTTCCTCTTCAGGACACTCCAAAAGATTTACAGCACCATTAAGAATAGCTTGTCCAAGTAGCGGAATAGGACTTTTAGGATCGTAATCTTCAAAATCATCAATAATTTTGTGACGTTCTTTATATTTTTCTCTTCGTGCTTTTTCTTTTAAACTCTCTTTTTCTCTTCTATAAGCAATTTGCTCGTATAACATCTCAGCCAATTCAAAATCTTTGTTATTATGAGCTTTTTGGTGAAGACTAATCAATTCATTAGTATGAATTGTATCAAATGGAATCTCACCTTTGATAATTTGTTTGTGTCGTTCGGTATATTCATTTGTTTTTGGCTGTCTCCAACAAGTTATACCTTTTCTACGTAGTGCCTTGTTTTTTACGGTTCTTTTAATATTTCTTTTACGAGCTTCGTCTTTTGCCAGTTCTTTTCGTCTAAGGGCTTTCTCTGCCAACTCTGCATCGCCGTTTTCAATAGCTTTTTTATATAGCCATGTAGCATCTCGTCCATCAATAGTTTCCATTGGAATTTCTCCACTAATTATTTTGAGCTGCCTTTCCGTATATTGCCGATTTGCCATATCAACCTCCTATATGAATTCCGTATTCTTTAATTATATTATACAAGATATTCACTCATATTTCACCCCCAACATTTTACAACAAAAAGGGTGTTATCCAATATTGGATAACACCCTTTTTTTGCCTCGCATCGGCTATTCATTTTTAGTGGTCACCCCCACCAAATTTGAAATAGCCTAAGCATCCGAGAATTGGTTTCTTTGCTTTACGTTTCAGAAGCAACCGTGCGCCGCGACCTGACAGCGCTTGAGAAGGCAGGCAGCATAAAAAGAACCTTCGGCGGCGCCAAGCCCATCACCGATACAAAAGATCAGATTCCTCTATCCATAAGAGAATCGCTGGATGCAAGGGCAAAAAATGAAATCTGCAAAAGAGCGGCCCAACTTATAAAGGAAGGGGACACGATTTTTTTGGACGGCTCGTCCACCGTGCAGTATTTGGTTAAATACATTTCGGGCATAAAGGATCTCGTGGTCGTAACATATAGCATCAAAACCGCCGAGCTCCTGTGCAGAAATCACATAAAAACCTATTGTGCAGGCGGTCTTATGCTCGAAAATTCTTTAGTGTGCATAGGAAATAAAACCGCGGAATTTGCAAGCACAATCAATGCCGATATTTGTTTTATCTCCTGCAAGGGTATGGATTGCAACGGAAAATTCACAGATACCTCTGAGGAAGAAACCGCAATCAGAAAAGCTTTTATGAAAAACTCCGGCTTCCGAGTTATGTTGATGACGCAAAATAAATTAAATTCCAGATATCTGCATACACTTTGCGAGGCTTCAGAAATTGACTGCTTGATTTCGAACGGAGAGATCCCCTCAGAGTTGACAGAAAGACTCAGGAAAAATTATAGGTAATGAAAAGACGACCTCATTCAACACTTGTTTGTGTTAATAAAATCGTTTGTGTCCGCACAAATGAACACCGATGTTTTCGCTACTCTTAAAATGATGTTGTGTCCTAAGGGACACAAATGAAAAATCCTCGTTCTTGGGAACGAGGATTTTTTGCTCCACGAACTGGGTTCATACACAAAAGTTGCAATTGAATTAACTTCATGTATACCGCCAAAGGCGAAATTAACAGTCGTTCTGTCATCCATTATCAAAGACCATCAATGCTTATAATCTTACTGTTAATCATGAAAACCCGACAGAACAATGATTGTTTAGTCGATTGCCGTTGATTCGTGCCCATTCGGGAGCAAATAAAAATCCACCCGCCAAGCGGGTGGTTTTACATTTTCGGGCATAGCCCTATCCTGTACTGGCAACGCACAAGTGCGTTTTTTATTGGCCTGCCAGCCACGCAATTGTTACTTGCTACCCGTGAACGGGTCTTTGGGGTCAAACATACTTAATTGGTCTGTTTCTTGATCCCTTTTTAATTGGTCGGCTATATATTCTTTTATAGCTTTTGTATTCTTTCCTACGGTATCAACGTAATATCCTTTGCACCAAAATTCTCTGTTCCTATATGCAAATTTCATATTGCCATATTTTTGGAATATCATCAAACTACTTTTCCCTTTCAAATATCCCATAAATCCTGATACACTCATCTTGGGCGGTATGCTTACCAACATATGTATATGGTCGGGACACACTTCTCCCTCTATTATCTCTACCCCTTTCCATTGACATAGGGTTCTCAGTATTTCTCTTATCTCTACTCGCTTTCCTTCGTAAAATACTTTTCTCCTATATTTGGGTGCAAATACTATATGGTACTTGCAATTCCACTTCGTATGTGCTAAACTATTTGTGGCGTTAAAATTTACTTCTTTCTTAAACATTTTAATGTCCTCCGATTGTGTTTCTTTTGATGTAACTGGCAGGTCACATCTCTATTCTACACAATCGGAGTTCCTTTGTCTACTCTCATCGGCTTTAGCCTCTATTGAACCACGCGACTATCGCGTGGTTTTCTTTTAACAAGAAAAAGCAGTCCTTTTCAGAACTGCTTGTGTGTTTGCCCAACAATTTAGAACCTTTTATCAATTATGGGTTTTCTCTTTCATTTTTAACGATGTTCTATACTGCTCGGCTTCTGGCACTTCGATAAACTCCACAGACTTATCAAAGTTCTTCATAACAACCGCTTTTATTTCATCAAGTGTTACATCGAAAAACTCTCTACGCTGATTGACCATATTTAGCTTTTTGTTTTCAAAAGCTTTATGTAAAGCTGCTTCTAAGGCGGGGGCATTGTCTGAGAAAATCATAGCGTGAATATCAAAATTGAATGGTACTGAAGCGTCGCTCAATTCGTCAATTCGTTCCTGCGGATCTAATCTTCTTGTCATACCGATTTTGTATACGTTTTCGCCAAACGCACCGATGTTAGAAATAATATATACGTATCCCGCTTTTGCGTTAGACTCTCTATAATCAATATCCTTTATGTTTTTGTCAATTTCGCCGAGTTGTGCTTCAATCTCTGCCTTTTTCTGCTCCAAGTCGGCTTTTTGCTCATCGGTAGCGGTAAGTAATTGCTTGTTTATGGAGTCCAAAGCATTTTGATAGTGTTTTTGTTCCTTTTGAATCTTTTTGCGAGCTTCCTCAATTTCTTTTTGAAGTTTTGCTTCTTCACGCAATTGGGCACGAAGCTCTTTCTGTTCTTCCTTTTCCTCTTGCTTCTTTTGCTTGTATTCAAAAGCAAGATATAGCTCTTCAATTTTTGCTTTTAAGTATTGGTTGGTAATGGCGACGCTCATAATTCGTCCGAGTTTTGAAATGGCTTCAAAAGAGGTATGCAATCTTTTTTCTGAAAGCTCAATATTGGCGTATGTGACACGACTAATAACTTCATCACACTCGCTATTGAAGGCACGAAGCAACAGCTTTTGCATATCCTTCACCATTTTCTTGCCTTCGGATTTGCTTCCGTTTACCGTCCAATTCATATTGCCGGTAACAGCCTTATCGTTTTTGATTAACGCTTTTTGGGTTTCACGAATTTTGTTCAATCTCTCTTTATATGCCTCAGAGTTAACCATTTCATATTTAGGCTTGTATAAGGCGAAATCTTGATACAATAGTTGTTCTTCTACATCAACAAGCATCTTCTGCTTGGTATCAATTTTTGACTTGATTTCGTCAAGATCAGCATTTGCCTTGTTTATGCTTTCGTTTATGGCATTTTCTTTGCCCTGTAACTCTCGAATGTGGTTTTCTAAGTTACAAGCATCCATCATTTCGGGTGTAAGAAGCTTTTTAGCGTCTTCTAATTCCGTCAACAATCTCTCGTTTTCTTTTTTTATCTTTGAGGCATGAAATATATCCATTATTCCCATTTTAAACAGCTCCTTTGCTTCGAGTAATTGATATTGTTTATTTCCTTCTCAACCAACTGTGTAGTAATTATATCACAAAATCAGAATTTTTTCAAGATATTTACACAAAGTCACAGGTTCAAGCCCATAAAGGTTCAAGAAAAGGTGCAATGGTGAAGGAGGTATGTTTTCACCCCTAAAAACACGAAAAGCCCTTAAAAATCAAGGGCTTTTGTGTTAGGGTGCAAAATTGTTGCACCATTTTGGCTCCCCTTTTTGGACTTGAACCAAAGACCCCCTGATTTCACCCAACGATACGCTTATGGCACAAGTTTTTGTTAACACCTCTTACGAGTGGCATTTTCTAACGAAAACCACAAAACTTGCAGTCACTAGCAGTCTTCGACTGCCTGCCTCTCAATAATACGAGGACTTTGGCATAAGTTTAAGAAGAAAAAGCCAA
>JBGVNP010000079.1:0-2352 GCA_045125655.1 Eubacteriales bacterium
TGTTTGATGAATTGATAAATTCGGGAATATTGGATGATGGCAGAATATGGGGAGGTACGACGGAACCATTTACCTTTACTTATGATCCACCTAAAGACAAAAACTTTATGTTGTGGACGCTCATCCCATACATTGCAGCTATGAGCGGCAGTGAATTGATGGATGAGAGCACAACATTTGAGGAGGCCGCTACCACACGACCGGATGGTGGGGAGAATATTTGTTATGCTTCGATTATTCCGCACGATGTTGCATCTCCGATGTACTTTGATAGTATGAAACGTTTTTGCGGTCCTTGTTGGAATGGTTTTGGTGAAAAATTCAAGGTATGGACGATTGATTCCGAATGGTCGGAAAAACGTGTCGAGGAGGATTATCAGAAAACTATCCATCATGATTTGTCGTTGTTAAATATTTATTTGAATGGTGATAATTTGTCCTCGGAAGGATATGCGTATCTCTGTGAACAAGGATATATTTCAGTACTGACACGGGAACGTGGATTGCTGAGTGATGTCAGCGCAGGTTTTGGCGACAGTTTTATTTCCAGTGAAGATTTGGGCGACTATAAAATCAAATTCCGCTGCCTCTGTCTTTCTGACACAGAAATAAACAGACAGCTTATAGAGATCGGCGACCGTATAAAGGAAAAGCATCAACCCGAGTTTGACAATTTGAAAAAAGAGTATGTCGATGCAGTTCTTAAAGAAACTCCAAAGCAGTTGCAAACCATGAAAAAATACGGTCTCCAATATACTTTTTATAGTGATGGGTGGTTTATACTGCACTGTATTAAAACCTTGATTGCCAACGGCAAATTAAAAGAACCAACAGACGATCAGAAAAAGTCGCTGACAACAATTATTATTCAAGAATAATAATATACCGCCGAGAGTAACCGTTTGGCTACTCTCGGCGGTATATTGTTTATTCTCACAACCACCTCTGGTGGTGAGTAAGTGCGCACTTGCAGGTGAACTGCACAAGCCTCCCTCCGAGAGGGAGGTGGCACGCGAAGCGTGACGGAAGGAGCCTGCATTGCTTTGAAATGTGTAATAACGTCATTGCAACGCGCTCTCCCTCACCCGACTTCGTCGGGAGCTCCCTCCCGGAGGGAGCCTCTGGCGGTAATCGCTTATTTAGTTGCTACGCATATAGTTAAACTGTCCTTCAGAATACAACGCATATGCCGTGATGCTTTTTTCGATTTTTTTGTAAAAAAGCATTGACAAAACCATAATAGCATGTTAAAATAACATATGATATATAACAAGCGTTATATTAAAGGAGGAATACTATGCCACCCAAGGTTAAGATAACAAAAGAAGATATAATTGCAACAGCAATAGATCTTATAAGAAATAGCGGCCCCGATTCAATAAATGCAAGAGCCATTGCCACCTTATTGGATTGCTCTACTCAGCCTATCTTTTCAAACTTCTCAACAATGGAAGAATTACAAAAGGCTGTTATTATGGAAGCTTATGAGCTGTATCTTGCCTCAATTAAGAATGAAATTGAGAGTGGAAATTATCCTCAATATAAGGCATACGGTATGGCATATATTAGATTTGCCGAAAAGGAAAAAGAGCTATTTAAGCTTTTATTTATGTGTGATAGAAATGGAGAGGACTTCATTCCTACGATGGATTTTGAGGATTCGGTAGATATTATCATGAATGCTAATGGAATAAGTAAGGAAAAGGCTACACTTATACACCTTGAGATGTGGGTGTGTGTTCATGGAATTGCGACTATGATGGCGACTTCTTTTCTTTACTTTGATTGGAACTTGATAAGTAACATGATTTCGGATGTATATCAAGGAATACGTTCAAGACACTTGTTGGAGGAAAATTGAGATGATTGCGATTAAAATAGAGAATCTTTCAAAGCAGTACCGTGAAGTATTGGCAGTTGATAACCTGAGCCTCTCAATAGAAGAAGGCGAGCTCTTTTCCCTGCTTGGTGTGAACGGTGCGGGAAAAACTACTACTATTAAAATGCTCTCATGTCTTGCACAGCCAAGTGAGGGCGATGCATATCTACTCGGAAAAAGCATAAGAAAGCAAAGCTCGGAGGTAAAGACTCTGATTTCCGTTTCTCCGCAGGAGACCGCGGTTGCTCCCGGCCTTAGTGTACGTGAGAACCTTGAGCTGATATGCGGTGTTCACGGTTTTACAAGAGTTAAGCGTGAGGCAAGGATAAATGAGTTAACCGATTTGTTGAATCTCGAAAGTGTGCTTAATAGAAAAGCCGGCAAGCTATCAGGCGGTTGGCAAAGACGACTCAGCATTGCAATGGCACTTATCAGCGAGCCTCAAATTCTCTTTCTTGACGAGCCAACTCTTG
>JBGVNP010000080.1:0-2951 GCA_045125655.1 Eubacteriales bacterium
GGGGGCTATCACGAAGCGCAACCGTTGGATGGTGGAGCAAGCCGACCTATTCGTCTGCTACGTTGAGCGAGAGGAAGGCGGCGCATACACCGCGCTGAAATATGCGAAAAAGCTTGAAAAGGAGGTAATCAATCTTGCCGATTATGAAGAAGAAAGAGATGAATGAAGCCGAGAGAAAATACCGCTTGGCACAGAATTACCGCCATTTAGCGTGGCGCATTATGATGTTTCTGAAAGCGCACCCCGACGTTTTGAACGCTAATAACAATCAAGAGGTTTACGATGCCGTAAGAGAGATACAGATACAGTATCACCTAAAGCATACCCCGAAATATACCCGCGAGGATGCAGCCTATTTGGTGGACTTTATGTGCGAGCTTGAAGCAAAGCGTAAAGGCGCGGAATACTACGTCGATCAAAGAGAAATGGACTATTACAGACCGAGCGTAGAAAAGGACGAAGCCGACAAGCTGATGTTTTTCATCATTCTTATGGCTTATGATCCCGGTTGCTACACCAAGGAAATTCACGAAGCGGTGCTTGCAGAGGAAGAAGCCGAAAGAAAGCTGAAACATAATGGTAAAAATGGTTGAAACATTCATAATATTATGATATAATTATTCCACTATTTATAGTTTCCCGATGAGGTTGTGGGAAATCAATCTATACAAGAATGACAGTACGCCCATAGCTTTGATAAGTTATGGGCGTTTTCTGCTCTATTGAAGGAGGTCGCACAATGAAAAAGATTATCATACCTATAGTCGTGGTTGTTATACTCGCGGTGTTAATTCTTGGCGGGTACTTGATAATCGACAGCCTATTCCCAAAAGCTGCTCCTATCAACGTTCCTTCTACAAACTCCGTGGTTTCAATGACTGTCAAAAAGAACGAGAATCGGAATGACGGAGATTTGCGCGAGATAGCAAATGATGATGTTGATAGTATTTTATCGAAACTTTCCGAGGCAGAGCCTACGCGCAAAATGAGTGTTCAGGACAGCCCTGATGCTAAAACATACTATGAAATTGCGGCTAAAACCGATGAGAGAACGCACTATTTTTACGTTTATTTTGATAACGGCACGTGCTATGTCGAAATTCCATACGAGGGTATTTATATCGTAGATAAAGGTATTGTTAATCTACTTTCTACGGGCGACTATTGGAACGACGAAGATGTAATAGTAATCAACACCGAGTCTGATATTGATGCCGAACAGTTAAAGGCTCATTACGATAATGGTGGCATTATCGTTGTTAGAGATTGGCAGCTTGCTGATGATGTTGAAAACATTGTAAGAGATACAGAAGCAAGCGAGCACGATGAAAAGGATCTCGCAACGATATTTTGCAAATGTAAATCCGGCGCTCCCTATACAGGTGTTGTTCAAGGAAACACCTCTGACTTGGAGAGCGAGATCGACGATATGGTGGCAAGAGCCAAAAGTGAGCAGTAAGGAGAATACAGTATGAAATGTCCATATTGCAACAATGAAATGGAAAAAGGACTTATTCATAGTCCGCAAGAGTTGAATTGGATAAAAGGAGAAAAACGCAAGTTTTTCACTCGCGCTTTTCTACATAAAGACTCGATTGTTCTGTCGGAACTTTCTATGATGAAAGGTTCAGCTTGTGTTGCTTATAATTGTCCTAACTGCAAAAAGATAGTCATTGACTACGCTGATGGTAGCAATGATTTGAACGGAGGTACGGTATGAAAAAAGTGTGTTTTTGGTTAGCAATTATTTCTGCAATCGTCCTCTTTATAACTTTGGGCGTTGTAGGAGTAAAGCTGCTTGATGGAAATTACGCTACAACCGCTGAGGTTATAATCACAGGTATTTCTTTTGTGATTTTTCTCGGCTCTGTTGTGTGCTACAAGTTTATTGGTAGCCGTTGTCCGCATTGTGGCAAGGTTAATGATACTCTGCTTGGCAAGTCCAAGTTCTGCCCCCACTGCGGAAAGGAGCTTTGAAAAAGGAGTTTCACTATGAAAAAAGAAAACATCTATAAATTCCTATATATCGTGGCTGCCTTATTGGTCGTAGGCTTTGCCATTGCCTTTGGCGTGGATGCCTATAAATACAATACCGGCGGTTATTTGGGTTCGGCGCCTCTGTACGCTTACGCGCTCGTGGATGCCGTTGAGTATCTTCTGCCGAGCTTGGCGTTCTTCATTGCCGCGATAATCTGTAAGAAGAAATTTGTAAAGAAAGAAAATAACAACAAATAATGATATGGGAAAACTAATCATCTTCAATTTTATACTTATAGCCTTAATTGCACTCGGCTTATGGCTCGTGAAAAAATGCGTTAAGAAAGAACGCACACAAAATATCATTCTAATAGCTGCCGCGATTTTCACTATCGTGTTTCATTACAGCTCGTTTATATTCAAGCTGTTGTCGGGCGGCAATGCGATAGAATACTTGGGTGAAACGCCTAATCTGATTTTGCCGATAAATCCTTGCAACGTGGTGATGTGGTCGGCTCTGATTTTTGCGTTCTTAAAGAACAAGAAGTCAAGAGTCGGTTCGTTCTTTGTTGATTATCTGTTTTGGTTCGGTATCATTTCCACCCTTGTTGGGATGTTCGCCAACGTGGATTTTATAAACAACCCAACGCTTGCAGATTATGAGAATTTCAAGAGCATAACGGCACACGCCACGCTTTTGTTCAATATTCTTTTGCTCCCGATCTTCGGATACATAAAAATTGACGTCAAAAGAAACATTGCAAACATCATCATTTCAATTTTTGTAATGGCGGCTATCGGGTGTTACTGCAACCTCGTTTTTCACGCACTTGTATCCGAAGCGGCAGCGTATGACGTCAATTCAATGTTCTTAATACACTCACCGTTTGACGGACTTGACTTCTTGACATATCCCGTGATCTCTTTGATAGCTGTACCGATTTATTTCGGAGTGTTTGTTATCTGCGATCTGT
>JBGVNP010000081.1:0-2842 GCA_045125655.1 Eubacteriales bacterium
CTCAGGTGAGCCGAGAGATAAAGGGCCTGCACTTAACGAAAATATGAAACCCATTGGCGGCCCCTCTGTTAATCCCACTAAACGTATTCTTGCCAACCGAATGATGAGAACCAACATTCCTATGATTGATATGTTCAATACGTTGGTTGTTTCTCAGAAATTGCCGATCTTCTCGATTTCGGGAGAGCCGTACAATCAGCTTCTTGCACGTATTGCGATGCAGGCAGAAGCGGACGTAATCGTACTTGGCGGTATGGGTCTTAAATATGATGATTTTCTGTATTTTAAGGATGCGCTTTCCAAAGGCGGAGCACTCAGCAAAACCGTTATGTTTATTCATACTGCTTCCGACCCTACCGTCGAGTGTATGATGATACCCGATATGGTGTTGGCGGTAGCGGAGCAATTTGCGCTTCAGAATAAAGACGTATTGGTGCTTCTGACAGATATGACCAACTTTGCCGATGCTATGAAGGAAATTGCTATCACTCAGGAACAGGTTCCTTCTAACCGTGGATATCCAGGCGATCTGTATTCTCAGCTTGCCTCCCGTTACGAAAAGGCGGTTGACTTTGCCGATTCAGGTTCGGTAACCGTTTTAGCCGTTACTACAATGCCCGGCGATGATGTTACTCATCCTGTTCCTGACAATACGGGATATATTACCGAGGGTCAGTATTACCTTAAAGGCGGTCGTATAGAGCCGTTCGGTTCTCTTTCCCGACTGAAGCAAAATGTAAACGGTAAAACACGAAAAGACCATCGAGCACTTATGGATGCGATGATACGTTTGTATTCTTCCTATAAGGAAACGCTTGAAAAGAAAAATATGGGCTTTTCTATGAGCCGTTGGGATGAAAAATTGCTGAAATACGGTGAACTTTTTGAAGATAAGTTAATGTCGCTGTCCGTTAATCTTCCGCTTGAAGATGCACTTGATTTAGGATGGGAAATTTTAGCGGATTGCTTCGAAAAAGATGAAACCGGAATTAAATCAGACCTTACTGATGAATTTTGGCCTAAAGGTTAAGGAGGTCTGTAGTTTTGGCAAAAATCAAACTAACTAAAAACGAGTTGAAGGTACAAAAGGACGCACTTAAAATGTACCGCAGATATTTGCCTACTCTGACACTGAAAAAGCAACAACTCCAATCGGAAATCCGTACAATTGAAGCCAAGGCAAAGGCTGTGAGAAAAGAAAGAGAAGATCTTGAATTCGGATTTCGTGAATGGATCGCTGTTTTTAGCGAAATGGATGCCTTCCCAAAAGGAATTATAACCGTCAGCAATATTCGCAAAGGAAAAGGAAATATTGCAGGCGTTGATATTCCTACGTTTGAGGGCGCGGATTTTAAAAGAGGAGATTATGATCTTTACGAAACACCTCTTTGGGTGGATATCGCCGCAAACCATATGGAAAAGGCAATGTCCCTTGATTTAGAGGCGGAAGTGTTAGATGAACAGGTCAGACTATTAGAGATTGAATTGCTTTCAACTTCTCAAAGAGTCAACCTGTTTGAAAAGGTTAAAATCCCCGAAACCGAGGAAAATATCAAAAAAATATCGATTTATATGGCAGACCAACAGGTTAGTGCCGTAGTGCGTTCAAAAATATCAAAACGAAAGATAGCCCTTCGTAATGCTGTGGCTTCCGAAAAGGAGGTTTATTCATTATGATAGTGCCTATGAAAAAAGTATCTCTTATTATTAGAGAAAACAAAAAGGACGAAACCCTGAAAAAGCTTCGCAAATTAGGAATTGTTCACATTGAGATTGCTGAAGGAGCCGGTGAACGACTTGCCTCGCTCCGAGAACAGATTGCTTTACTTGAAAGTACGATCTTTACGATTGGCAAAAGGAAAAACGTAGAGCAAAAAGAGGTGAGCACTGCCGAGGCTTTGTCCGTTGCAACGAGAATTCAAACCCTCGATGCGGAGAAAAAGCAGTGCGTGGCAGAACGAATTGCACTCAGCTCCGAGCTTGACCGCTTAAAAAGCTGGGGCGATATTGATCCGAGTAGTTTAAGCGATTTGGAATCAAAAGGTTATGAGATATCCTTTTATGAGATGCCAAAGACCGAATATGAGTTGCTTCCCGAAAGCATTAAAACCGTTCGGATTGATGCAACAAAATCGACCGTTAGATTTATGCTGCTCAAATCCAATAAGGAAGAGCTTGACGAAGATGTTTCGTCGCTAAATGTATACCGTTTAGCTCTGCCACAGATTTCTACAAGTAATATGAAGCAACGGCTCTTGGAACTTAGTACTCGTATGGACGAAATAGACGAAACGATTTCCGCCAATGCTTGTTATGTTGAGAGCATTAAAAAAGCAGTTCAATCTGTCGAAAAGGAAATAGAATTTGAAACCTACGCTACGGGTATGGCAGACGAAAAGTTATCACCCGAAAGTGAGGCATCACTTACCGTTTCCTATTTCACAGGCTATATCGAGGCTGAAAACCTTGATAGGATCAAGCAAACTGCCCAAAGCAATTCGTGGGGACTTCTCGTGGAAGAGCCTTCGGTTGAGGATAATGTTCCCACCAAGCTTAAAAACAATAAATTTGTAAGTCTTATTTATCCGTTGACCGACTTTTTGGGCACTGTTCCCGGATATTTTGAGTATGACATTTCGGGTTGGTTCTTGGCATTTATACTCATATTCTTCGGAATTATTTTCGGTGACGGAGGATACGGATTACTCATCTGTGCTATTGCGGCAATCCCGATTATAAAATCGCTCATTGCCAAAAAGCAGATTTCGCCAATGTTTTTGCTTGTGGGATTGTTCGGACTCTCAACTGTTTTGTGGGGAACGCTTACTTGCACTTGGTTTGG